>JAGQSS010000230.1 GCA_020439405.1 Ilumatobacter sp.
TCTTTCGACAGCGACGCGATCCGCCAGATGCGCGCCAGCATCACCATGAACAGGAACAACAGGGCGAAACAGCCGACGAGGCCGAACTGCTCCCCCACTGCGGCGAACGGGAAGTCGGCCCACATGACCGGCACGCTGCCGTCGTTGGTGAGCTGGCCCTCGAGCCACCCCTTGCCGAAGACACCGCCGGTGCCGAGCGCACGGATGGCGTTGCGCACCTGGTAGATCGAGTTCTCGTCGGTGTTCTGACCGAAGAAGACCCGGAATCGTTCCTTCTGGTACTCGTTGACGAACCCGCCGACGAAGGCACCCGCGACCGTCATCACCGCCAGGAACGAGATCAAGGCGATGTAGCGCGGCTTCGCCCCGGCGACGAGCAGCACGCCCATCGCGATCGAGATGACGACCGAGGCCGATCCGAGGTCGGGCTGCAGGATGATCAACACCGCCGGCAGACCGACGAGCATCAGCCCGCCCAGGAATCGGGGGTAGCTGACCTCGTCGCTGCGCTCCTCGGCCAGATACGCCGCCAGCGCGATCAGCGTCGTGAACTTGGCGAGTTCGGCCGGCTGGAAGTTGAGCGGACCGAGGTCGAACGAGATGTCGCTCTGCGACGGCACCGCGATGCTCATCACCAACAGCAGCATCAGCAGCGCGATCGTCACCGAGTACAAGAACGCGGCGCGTTCTTTGAAGAACTCGTAGTCGAGCGACATGACGACGACCATGACGACGCTCGCGGCGATCGCGAACACCACCTGCCGGGTGACGAAGGCGTACGGGTCGCCGTCGATCCGTGTCCACGACGCCGAGTACACGACGAAACAACCGATGACGGTCAGCAGGCCCTGCGTCAGCAGGAGCACCCAGTCGACGTTGCGGTACGGATCGGCAGGGCTCGATCGGATGTTGCCCAGCCCGCTGTCGGGCTTGCGGACGAAGAAGTCGAGCGCCACGTCTCAGTCGACGCCTTCTTCGTCGGTGAGCACACCGCTGCCGAATCGCGAGTTCCAGCACTCGGGCCCACCCGGACGGTTGGCGTCGGGCATCTGCTGGGGCTGCGCGGCGAGGTTCGAATCGAGGTCGAGCGGCTCGGCCAACTCGACCGGCTCCATGGCGGTCAATCCGGACAACGCCAGGAACGTGCACTTCACGACCGGCGCCGCCGCCTGTGAGCCGTAGCCCGCCTTCTCGAGGTAGGCGCTCACGACCCACGGACGTTCCTCGTCGGTGCTGAACGCGGCGAACGCGGACGAGTCGTTCCACGGGTAGTTGCCGGCGCCCTGCGCCGTGCCCGTCTTACCGGCCAGCGGGATCGCCTCGGGTCCGCGCGGGTAGTCGGCGAAGAGCCACTCGCCGGTGGTCTTGTGGTAGAAGTCGGAGTCGACCCCGGGCCCGTAGACGACGCGTCGGAGCCCCTGCACCAGCGGGCCGCGGATGCTCTCGGGCATCGGGACCTGGCGGATCAGCTCGGGGTCGCTGCGGTCCTCGAACACGCTGCCACGCGTGAAGTCGACCACGCCGACCGTCTCGCTGTCGGGGAGCCCGGGGTTCCAGATCGCCTTGATGATGGTCGGCTGGAAGACGAACCCGCCGTTGGCGATCGTCGCATAGCCGGTGGCGAGCTGGAGCGGCGTCGCCGACAGCAGACCCTGACCGATCGCCAGCTGCACGTTGTCGCCGACGTAGTAGTTCTGCCCCTCTGACTCCGAGATGACTCCTCGTTCGGCGTAGATCCGCTTGAGTTCGCGGTCGGGCACGGTGCCGTCGAACTCGAACGGCAATTCGATGCCGGTGTCGGCGCCGAACCCGAAGCGGCGCACCTCGTTCTGCAACACCGGCTGGTAGTCGTTGCGGAGCATGATGTTCTCGCCGATGCGGTAGAAGAACGTGTCGGACGAGACCGCCAGCGCGCTCTCGACGTTCACGCCGCCGTACCGGCACGGCAGACCGTTGCCGCACGTCGCGTTCTTGTACTCGCACTTCACGAGCCCCGACGCGCACTTGTCGGAGCTGACCGACTCGTCGCTGAGGGTGTACGTGCCTTGGTCGACGTAGAAGTCGCCCGCCGACATCAGGCCGGTGTTGAGCGCCGCGTACGCCGTGAACGGCTTGAACGTCGAGCCGAGGTTGTACCGCCCCTGGACGGCGCGGTTGACGAGGATCGACTTGTCCGGGTCGTCGGTGACCGGGAACACCTCTTGGAACTTGTCGCCGGAGATCCCGGCCTCGAACCAGCGGTTGTCGAACCCGGGGTAGCTGGCCATCGCCAGCACCTCACCCGTGGTGTAGTCCATGATGAGCCCCGACGCGGCCGGCGCCTTGTACGGCACGCGGTCGGGCAGGGTCAGGTCCATCTTCTCCCGGGTGCCGTCGGGCTTCTTGACGATCGGGTTCTCGGCGGTCTGGCCCTGCCGGGCCTTCAGGGTGGTCTCGAGCGTCTGCTCGAGGTACTGCTGCGCCTCCAGGTCGATCGTCAGCTGGACGTCGAACCCGTTGATCGGTGGCACTTCCTCGATGACGCGCACCGGACGGTTCGCGGCGTCGACCTCGATCACGCGGTAGCCCCACGATCCGTGCAACACCTGTTCCATGCTGCGCTCGACACCGAACTGGCCGACGCGCTCGTCGAGCAGGTAGCCGGCATCACGGAAGTCGTCGACCTGCTCGGCGGTGATCGCACCCATGTAGCCGACGACGTGGGCGGCGTGCTGGCCGTACGGGTACGTCCGTTTCCAGCTCGTCTCGATCGAGACACCGGGGAAGTCCTCGGCGCGTTCGAGGATCGCGATCGCGGTCGGCTCGTCGATGTCTTCGCGCACGATGTACGGCAGGAACGGGTTGACGGTCCGGCCGGACGGGTCGAAGTTCTCCTCCATCGTCTCGACCGGCACGTCGATCCAGCCGGACAGCCGGGTGAAGATGTCTTCACGCTGCGACTTGCGACGCAGCACGTCCCAGTCGATGCCGACGGACAGGATGCGGTCGTTGTCGGCGAGGATGCGGCCGTTCACGTCGACGATACGTCCGCGCTCGGGGGCGATCTGGACGGTCCGGGTGCGCGAGACGGTGATCGTCTCCTGCAGCTCGTCGGCCTTCACCGTCTGGAGGAACCACAGCCGGACCCCGAGGAGGGAGAACAGGCCCAGGCCGACGAAGGCGAGGACGCCCAGGCGCGCGGCGCGTCGATCAATCGCCATCCGAACATCCTCGCACCGTCGGGGTCGGATCGGTCGTCGCGCTCATCGGGCTCTCAGGCATCGACGGGCACCTTCCACTCCGGGCGCGCGAGTCCGAGCGACCAGCGCGCGAGGGGGACGAACGCGATGCTGAGGATCGCCGAGGACACGGCGACGACCGGCACGATCGTCCACATCTCGGGCACGAACGCGTCCTCCTCACCGGTGAAGCGGCGGATGACGGGCACCGTGGTCTCGCCGACGGCCGCGCCGAGGCCGACGAAGATCGCCGAGATCCACCACGTGGCGTCGATGCGGATCAGCTGGACGGTGCCGGCGACCCACGCCGCGAGACCCATCGCGATCGACGACGAGCCGAGCGGCGTCCCGATCGCCAGGTCGAACAAGATGCCGAGCACGAAACCGGCGAGCGCGCCGCGCTCCGAGCCGCCCGCTGCGCCGGCCGAGGCCGCGAACGCGAGGACCAGTTGGATGATCACACCGAACGGCTGCAGCTCCACGAACAGGGTCTTCTGGAGGGCGAGCAGGATCATCCCGATCGGGATGAGTCGAGGCAGCGAGCTGTGGAGCAGTGCGCCCAGCATGATCAGTTCAGCGACGAGCCCTGGGGCGGCAGATAGAGCACGACCGTCAGGAAGTTCAGGCGGTCGAGGTCGGCGTTCAGTTCGACCTCGAGTTCGAGGCCCTGGGTGCCGGCGTTCGAGATGACGTTCGCGACCCGGCCGACGGGGATGTTCGGTGGCGCGAGGCTCTCGCTGCCGCCCGAGGTGAGCACCGCGTCGCCCGGCTCGATGCGCCCGAACTGCGGTGAGTCGGCGATGAACCGGACGCGCGGCAGACGGTCGCCGCCGTAGCCGTCGAGCACGCCGGTCTCGCGGGTGATGATCACCGGCGGGAGCGTGGTCGTGGTCGTCGTCGTGGTGCTCGTCGTCGTGGTGTCGACCGGCGTGGTGAGCTCCTCGGGCAGGGTGCTGCCCGGGAACGTCGCCGGATCGGGCAACGTCGTCGTGGTCGTGGTGCTGGTCGACGTCGAGGTCGTGGTGCTCGTCGTCGAGGTCGTGCTCGAGCCGTCGAGTTCGTCGACCGGGACGCCGCTCGGCGTCGTGGTGACCGGCTCCTCGATCAGTTCGGCGGCGGGGATCTCGGCCACGACCTTGACGGGCACGTGGTACTGCGGGTCGGTGGCGAGCATGACGACCGCAGTCGTCGGGTTGACCTGGGTGATGCGTCCGACGAGACCGGCGGAGTTCACGACCGGCATCCCGACCCGGATGCCGTCGGTCGAACCGGCGCTGATCTCGACCCGCTGGTCGAAGTTGCTCGGCGACGAACCGATGATCGACGCCTGGACGAGATCGAAGTTGGCGACCGACTCGATGTCGAGCAGGTCGCGGAGTTCGCGGTTCTCGATCAGGGCGTTGTCGCCGGCGATCTCGGCCTGGCGTTGCCGGTCGACGATCTCCTGCAGCCGTGCGACCTCGTCCTCGAGATCGTCGACCTGGGTGACGCCCTTCCAGACCCGCGACACGGGACGGGCGACGACCTCACCCGCGATCTCGAACGGACGGAAGGCGTACTCGAACCCGGAACGGATGCCGTTGAACACGGCGTTGCCGCGCAGATCGAGGGTGATGAGGAGGACCGAGGTCAGCAGCAGGACGATGATCGTGCGACGCCGGCCGGCGGAATAGATCGCCATGGGGCTGCCGGGGTCAGTCGTCGCCGCCGAGCGACATCAGCCCCCGCATGGCATCGATGTTCTCGAGCGCCCGACCCGACCCGATCACCACGCTGTAGAGCGGCTCCTCGGCGGAGCGGATCGGCATTCCGGTCTCGTGGGCCAGCCGTTGGGTCAGCCCGCCGAGCAGTGCACCACCACCGGTGAGCATGATGCCGTCTTCCATGATGTCGGCGGCCAACTCGGGCGGCGTCTTGTCGAGCGTCGTCTTCACGGCGTCGATGATCGCGCCAACCGGCTCCGCGAGGGCTTCGCGCACGTGCTCGGTGGTGAGCTGGATCGTGCGCGGCAGCCCCGAGACCAGGTCGCGGCCGCGGATGTCGGCGGTGAGTTCTTCTTCCATGGGCCACGCGGAACCCATCTGGATCTTGATCTCCTCGGCCGTACGGTCGCCGATCGCGAGGGAGTATTCCTTCTTGACGTACTGCGTGATCGCGTCGTCGAGTTCGTCGCCGGCGACCCGAACCGACTGCGCGGTGACGATGCCGCCGAGCGAGATGACGGCGACCTCGGTCGTGCCGCCGCCGATGTCGACCACCATGTTGCCGCTCGGCTCGTGGACCGGCAGGTCGGCACCGATCGCCGCGGCCATCGGTTCTTCGATGATGTGGACCGGCTTGCGGGCGCCGGCGTACTCGGCGGCGTCCTGGACGGCGCGCTGTTCGACACCGGTGATGCCCGACGGGACACAGATGACCATGCGGGGCTTCGACCACTTGGAGCCGTGCACCTTCTGGATGAAGTACCGCAGCATCTTCTCGCACACCTCGAAGTCGGCGATCACGCCGTCCTTCAGCGGCCGGATGGCCTTGATGTGGTTGGGCGTGCGGCCCATCATCCGCTTCGCCTCGAGGCCGACCGCGACGGGTCGGCCGTCGTTGACGTTGATCGCCACGACCGA
>JAGQSS010000231.1 GCA_020439405.1 Ilumatobacter sp.
TTCATCCGCTTGCGTCGTCCGACGTCGATCATCAAGTCGGCCACACTCGGCCGAGCGGCGAGCGCCGTGAGTTCGTCGTACAGGTACTCCTGCAACGACTTGCCGAGGCGCGCCGCTCGTGCGGCCAGTTCGTCCCGCACGCCGGACGGCAGATCTCGAACGGTCACCGAAGGCATGCCGTCAGAATACTGCGAAGAGCAGCAAAATGCAGCACTCGCCAGTACCCGTCGGTTGGGGTCTGACCCCAACCGACATCAAGCGACGCCGAACGCACCGCTCGGTCGGCCGTCGGCCCCGACACGCGGTACAGCCGCTGGGAAGCGCTGGCGTCAGACGCGACGGCTACGACTGCATCGCTTCGTCGAGGAGCGCCGATGCGGCGCGTCCGGCTCGCTTGACGTCGGTGCCGCTCGCGGGCACCGCGCTGTATCCCGCCTTGGTCTTCATTGCGAGCAGGTCACCGAGGTGCCTGGCGGCCGTCGTACTCGCCTGCTCGAGGAGCCGAACTGCGGCCGCATGGTTTTCGCCGCGCGCATGCCTACCGAGACGTCGACAGCACACGACGTCGGCGGCAGCGATTCCTGCGTGGACGCACAACGTCACGTACGCATCGGCGACGTCGTCGGCATCGTCCGCCAACAGCTCGACCAGTCGGGCGGCCTCCATGAACTGGCGCGCCTTCGCGAGTCGACCGCTGCGCGTCGCCGAATCGCAATCGACGGTGCGGTCGGTTGGCTTCGCCATCAGGCTGGCGCCTTGCGGCCGGGCCGAAGCAGTTCGCGGTCTCCGACGACCACGATGCCGTGGCGCGCGATGTCCGCGATGACCGGGTCGTCCGGGTGGGACAGGTCGCCCGTCGAGTATTCGAGCGTCCTCACGTCGTTCCCGGTCCATCGACCGACAGACGCCTCCAGTTCGGCGATCTGAGCTCGCCAGTGGCGGTTGGTCACGTTCGGCTCGTCGGCGACGGCAAAGAGGTCGATATCGCTATCGGTTCGCATCGCCCCGTTGGCCGCCGATCCGAAGATCATGACCAGCACCGGGGGGACGTCCCAGGTGCTGACGAGCGAGCGGATGCGTTCGACGAGCACCGACCGAAGATTCGCCAGCTCGGTGACGGCGGCCGCAGCGAGATGTTCACGGTTGAGTTGGTATCGGACCGCCCGGCCGACCGTCTCGGCCTCGACGACGCCCTGTTCGACGAGTCGGTTGAGGGCGTTCCGCACCCCGGAGACGGAGTGACGATCGACGAGCCGGTGTACCTCCGGCGGCGTGAAGGCTGCGTCGGCGAGCGCAAGCACAGCGAGGACATCGCCGTCCACCGTCGGCGTGACAGTGGCCAAGGGGCGGTCCAACTGCATGGCGACAATAATACGCTCATGCAGACAATTATCAACACCAATCGTCGAATGAGTGGACACAATCGTCTACTCCCGCGCAGATCACGAGGAACGGACACATTTGTCCGATCCCGCACGACACGGTAGCCTGGACAGATCTGTCCACTCCGGGAGGCGACATGAGCAGTCAACGAGTCCACATCCGCGTCGGGGAGGACCTCGGCCGGGCCGTGGCCGAACTCCGGCGACGTCGCGGGCTGACCCAGGAGGAAGCCGGCGACCTGACCGGTCTCTCGAAGAGCTACGTGTCCAAGATCGAGTCGGGCCGGAGCACCTCGCTGCTCGACCACGAGCTCCGGATCCTGCGGCGACTCGGAGCTCGAGTGACGGTGGAGTTCGACGATGGCGCCACCTGACCATCTGGTCGTCTGGTTGCACGGCGATGCCATTGCCGACCTCACCAAAGCGGACGCCGATGGCGAACGGCTCACGCTCCGCTACCACGAGTCGGCGCTCGATCGATGGCCGGCGAACTCGCCGCTGCTGTCGTGCTCGCTGCTGCTCGGATCGGGACGGCACGACGCGTCGGCGTTCGTCGACGGGCTCCTCCCCGAGGGGGACGTTCGTCGACGGTTCGCCGAACGCAAGAAGGTCGCCTCGCACCAGCTGTTCGATCTCGTTCGGCACTACGGCCGCGACATCGCCGGCGCCGTGCAGTTCCTGGAGCCGGGCGCGGCGCCGCAGGACGATGCCGGCGAGGTCGAACCGCTCGATGCCCCGCTCCTCGACGAGTTGGTGAGCGATCTCGACGACAACCCCTTCGCGATGCTGGACGACTCCGAGCTGAGCCTCGCGGGCGTGCAGGACAAGATGCTCCTCGTCGCCCTCGGTGACGGACGGTGGGGGCGACCTCGTCACGGTCGCCCGTCGACCCACATCTTGAAGCGTGATCATCCACTCATGCGCGGGATCGTCGCCGCCGAGAGCGACGCGCTCACGTTGGCGCGCGCATCGGGTTTGACGACGGTCGCCGCCCGGCTCGAGCACCATGGCGGATACGACTGCATCATCGTCGACCGCTACGACCGCGTCGTCGAAGCCGGTTCGGTGCTCGGTCGCATCCACCAAGAGGATGCGTGCCAGGCGCTCGGGCGACCGTCGACACGCAAGTACGAGACACGCCTCGGAGGCGGCGGACCCGAGCTCTCCGAGATCGCCGACCTGCTCGACCGGCACGCCGCCGATCCGGTGCGCGAGCTCGACCGCCTCGTCGCGACCGCCACGTTCACCGCGCTGATCGGCAACGCTGACGCGCACGGCAAGAACATCTCGCTGCTCCTCGAGGGTGGGCGGGTGACGCTCGCTCCGGTGTACGACACCGTCCCGACCGTGCTCTGGCCGAACCTGAACGCGACGGCGGCGATGACGATCGGCGGCCTGCTGTCGTTGGACGGCGTGACACTCGAGTCGATCGAACGGGAGGCGGCGCTGTGGCGTCACAGCAAGCAGCGTGCGCGGGCGGCCGCGACCACCTGTGCCGAATCAGTCCTCGACGCCATTGGTCAGGGCGTCATCGACGAGCAGAGCCGCCTCGCCGTCCACGTCCGGCGCCGCGCCCAACGCCTCTTGTCGGCCTGATGGGGTCGGGTGTCGCAGAGGACGATGGTCGCCCCGGGCGCTACATCCAGGCGACGACGTCGACGATCATGTGGGTCGTGCCGTGGGTGTACAGGCACATGCCCCACGCGTCGAGGTTCTCGATGTACGACAGGTCGGCCACCACCATGTTGGCGACCACCTGACCGGGCGCGTAGTTGAGATTCGACGCGGTCGGCACGACGTCGCCACACGGGAACGACGTGATGTGTCCCGCCTGTTCCGGTGTCACCGCGGTGACGTTCGTGATCAGCGTCCACGCGTCGGGATCGACGCCGCCGCGTCCGGCCCACGATCCGTTCGAGAGCCCGACGATCCCGAACGCGTACGAGTAGCCCCCCGGGATGGCACCGATGCCGCGTGCGTACCCGTCGACGGTCGTGAACTCCGTGCCGATCCGGGTCTCGGCGACGCGGGCCGGTTGGATCGGCACGAGCGGCGAGCCGACCGTGACCGCGGCGGCGACGTCGACGATGAGGTGGGTCGTCGCGTGGGTGTAGAGGCAGACGAAACCGTTGCTGTCGAGCTTGGAGAACACGGCGTTCGCGACCACTTGACCGGGGCCGGCGTTCAGGCTCGAGGTGGTCGGCTGCTGCTGGTCGCACGGCCACATCGTGATGTGCCCGGCGGCGGCCGGCGCGACGGCGGTGACGTTGAACATCGCGGCGGTCGCATCGGGCGGGACGTTGCCACGACCGGCGACCTGCACCGCCACGACGCTGCCGGCCGGGCGGGCGCCTTGCCCCTGGAACTGACCGTCGACGGTGGTGTCGGTCGGCCCGTTGCGCGTCTCGAGGAGTCGAGCGGGGTCGACCGGTCGGAAGCTCCCGCCCCCCGGGGACCAGGCCGACGCGTCGGCGATCAGGTGCATGCGGGCGTGCGTGTAGATGCACACGCGACCCTGCGCGTCGAGCTTCGCGAGGACGGTGTTGGCGACCACCTGGCCGGGGCCGTAGTTCAGGTTCGACGCCGTCGGCTGGGAGCGGTCGCACGGCCAGACCGTGATGTGGCCGGCGCCGTCGGGAGCGATCGCCGTCACGTTCATCAGCACCGCGTCGACGCCGTTGGGCACCGAACCGCGTCCGCCGACCTGCAACTGCAGCGTGGTGCCGGCGCCGCGTTCGCCGACGCCGCGGAACTGACCGTCGACGGTCGTGTCGGTCGGACCGTTGCGGGTCTCGAGCAGTCGTTCGGGGCTGAAGGTCCACAACGGCAGCGGGCGGTACGCGGCCACCGGGATGCTCGTCAGGTTCAGCGTCCGAGCGTTGTCCTGGCCGGCACTGCCGATCGGTCCGATCCCGGCGATCGTGCGAGGCGCCGAGAAGTACGGGACGACCGGGCACTCACACGTGAGCGAGTCCTCGTAGGCCATGACGGTGCGGTAGCGGCCACCCGGTGCACCGACCGGGGCACGGTAGCCGTTGCTGAACGAGTGCGCTCCGGATCCCTGGTTGTCGCCCATGCCGTGCTGTGCACCGAACAGGTGCCCCAGTTCGTGTGCGTACCCGTACTCGGGAGCGGGTGCACATTCGGTGTCGATGACGCCGATCGCGAGGTCGTCGTTCGCTGCCCGTTGCTGGGCACTGAGGACCCAGGCGACGCCGCACCCGCTCCCCACCGCCGGGCCGCGGACCATCATGATCACGTCGGCATCGAGGATCTCCCGGTCGACGAGCACGCCGAACAGGGCCTGGGTGTCGCCGTAGGTGAGCGCGTCGAGGTCGTCCGACGGGGTGAAGCCCGCGCTGTACGCCACGGGTCGGATACCAGCGGACACGATCCTCGTGTCGATGTTCGAGTTGGCCAGCACCGTGTTGGTGTCGTTCACCATCGCCTCGATCGCCCCCTGTGCGTTCCCGTCGCCGCCGTACCAGCTACTGGCGTCGGCCGTGAAGACGGTGAGCACGCGCACGGTCCGCATCGTCGTCGCTGCGGTCGCTCGCTCGGTGGTGTCCGCCGCTCGCTGACGCGACGACTGGGCCACGTCGGCGGCGGTGATCTTGGGCACCTCGACGTCGGGGTCGGGTTCGACGTGGTCGAGGCGGCCGGGGGACGCCGTGGAATGTTCGGCGATCAGATGGTGACCGGCCCCACTCGGGGTGATCGAGAACGGACGGCCCTGGGCGATGCCGGTGGCGCGAACCTCGTCGCCGTCGATCGTGATCGACAGCGCCGACCCGACACCGGTCGCACGCCAGAGCGTTCCACCGTCGACACCGGCGGTGCGGACGGCGGCGTCGACGGCCACGTGGAGGTCGTCGAACAACTCGACGACGACGTCACCGCCGTCGAACTGCGTGGCGAGCGAGCCGGCGTCGATGTCGACCGTTCGGACCTGGACGGCGCGGTCGGCGATCGAGGCGATCTCGCCCGTCGGGTCACCCGCGGCGACCGACTCGTCGAACGAGACGACCGTCGGACCGCTCGCAACGGCCGATCCGGCCGCCGGGACGCAGGCGAGCGCGGCCGTGGCCGCGATGGCGCTCAGGCCGGCTGCCGCCCGCCGCAGTGTGCTGTTCAAGCTAGTTCCCTCCCGCCGACGACGTGGCGGCGCACCGTAGCCGTGCGCCGGGCGAAGCCAGGTGTCCCCACGTACACCACCCCAGGCGCGGTCGGTTGATGTCAGACCAGAACCGACCCTCGGCACCGCTCGGACCCTCAGCCACACCGGTCGGTTCTGGTCTGACATCAACCGACCTCGCAGCGGATGCCGGGCGCTCGTGCCAGCCGCTCGTGCAGATGTCGTCGGCCACATCTCCAGGGGTCGTGTCACCGCAGGTCGAATCTCGCGACGATCGTCTCGCCGACAGCGAGACGCACGATCACCAACCGGCGGCCGGGCGTCTTGTCGATCTTGTAGTTCAGCTTGAACTCGCCGTCCGCCGTGAC
>JAGQSS010000232.1 GCA_020439405.1 Ilumatobacter sp.
TGGTCCACTGGGCGATCTGCCACGGGGTGCCGGTCGACTTGTGCCGGATCACGAACGCGTCGACCCCCATCGCCGCGATCGTCTCGATCGTGTCGCGCAGGCTCTCGCCCTTGTTGAGGCTCGACGACGACACCGCGAAGTTCATCGTGTCGGCCGACAGGCGTTTGGCAGCGGTCTCGAAGCTGAGCCGGGTTCGGGTCGAGTCCTCGAAGAAGACGTTGCACACGGTCTTGCCGCGCAGCGCCGGCACCTTCGGGTTGGGGCGACGGTTCACCTCGGCCATGTGGTCGGCGAGGTCGAGCAGTCGGCGGACGGCGTCGGGTCCGGCCTCGTCGATCGAACGGAAGTGCTTCACGACGCCGACCCCGAGATCGTGACCCCGTCGGCGGTGGCAGCCACCTGTTCGTCGGACGAGGTCGGGAGGTTCTTGCCGACGAAGTCGGGGCGGATCGGGAGCTCGCGGTGACCCCGGTCGACGAGCACCGCGAGTTGGACGGCGGTCGGGCGGCCGTAGTCGGTGATCGCGTCGAGCGCGGCCTTGACGGTGCGGCCGGTGTAGAGGACGTCGTCGACCAGGACGATGGTGGCGCCGTCGACGTCGAAGTCGATCTGGCTGACGCTGCCCGGTGAGACGGGGCGCAGGCCGATGTCGTCACGGTAGAGCGAGCAGTCGACCGAGCCGACGGGGACCGTGTGGCCGATGCGTTCGATCGCTTCGCCGAGGGCCTCGGCGAGCCAGACGCCGCCACGCTGCAGACCGATCAACGCAACGCCGGTACCGCCTTGGTTGCGTTCGATGATCTCGTGCGCCATGCGGGTGACCGCGCGTCGCACGTCGTCAGGTCCGAGGACCTGTTTGGGGTGACTCACGTTGTACTCCTGCCGTTCGGGCCTCACGGGACCCGCCTTAACGGTCGGACCTGCAACCTAGCGCGAAAACGGGGTCACGTACGGAAGGGCGGGTCGAGAATCCGGCCGACGCGGTGGTTGAGGGCGCGGATCACCCGATCCTCGCGGTGCCACCCGAGCAGGCTGACGGTCGCGGTCGCCAGCGCGAACCGTCGGCCCTCGATCGCGGGGAGGCCGCACCACCGGGCGATGAGGATCGCGAGGAAGTGGCCGTGGGCGAACACCACCCCGTTGCCGGTCGGGACCTCGTCGTCGAATCGGGCGAGGAACCGGTCGGCACGCTCCCCCACCTCGTCGTACGACTCACCGCCCGTGATCTCGTGGGTCCACACCGACCAGTCGGGGATGCGCTCGCGCGATTCGGGCGTCGTCTCGCCCTCGAAGTCGCCGTAGTCCCACTCGACGAGGTCGTCGTCGGTGACGAGTCCGCAGGCCGGGCTGACCAGTTCGGCCGTCTCACGTGCCCGCTGCAACGGGCTGCAGTACGCCCGCACGAGATTCCAGCCGTCGAGCGTGCGCGCCGCGTCGCTCGCCTCCTGTCGACCGACGTCGGTCAGGGGGATGTCGGTGCGACCGGTGTGCTTGCCGACCTTCGACCACGCGGTCTGGCCGTGTCGGACCACGAGGAGTTGCTGGCCGTCGCTCATGTCGTCTCCGGAGGTCGTGTGAGGTCGATGACGGTGATGCGGCTGCCGGACGCGTCGTACAGGTCGAGCGCGACCGGACCGTTCATCAGTGCACCGGTGTCCACGTCGGGATCGGCGACCGCCTCGGGCAGCACGGCGACGAACCAGCCGCCGGGGTTCCGGGTCACGAAGCTGTACTCCGCACCGTCGCCGAGGTGCACCGTCACCCGGACCGTGTCGGGGCTGACGGCGCCGGCGAGCACATTGGTCCAGCCATCACCGTCGTCGACCACGACCGCGTCGAGGAATCCGAAGTGGTCGCTCAGCACCGTGATCCCGTTGTCCGGGTCGTCCCATCGGTTGATCGAACCGTCGAGCCCGCACCGCACCGGTGTCGGTGTCTCGTCCGGCTCCGTGCGGATCCCGACACAGCGGGCGTCGCCCCCACCGAGGGCCAGCACCAGTTCGGCGCCGGCCCCGTCGTGCTCGTCGGCAGCGACCACCAGACCGGTCGACCAGTCGATCTCGTCCAGGCCGGCCAGCGGGTCCGGTTCGGCATCGTCGTCGCCGGCGCCCAGGCTGCCGAGGTCGAACCCGGTACCGACGAGCAGCCCGGCGAGCGCCACCGCCACGAGGGCGACACCGAGCCACGCCCACCGCAGCGCTCGGGAACGGCCAGGACGACCTTCGACGGTCTCGTCGGGTGTCGGTCCCTCCGTGGTCACGTGTTCATGATGGTCCACTACCGTGGTTCCATGCATGATCTGGTGATCCGCAGGGGGAACGTGGTCGACGGGTCGGGTGGACCGATGCGTGTCGCCGACGTGGCGATCGACGGCGTCACGATCAGCGCGGTCGGCGACGACGTCGGGCCCGGCGCCCGCGAGATCGACGCCACGGGGCTGCTCGTGACGCCGGGGTTCGTCGACGTCCACACCCACTACGACGCACAGGCGACCTGGGACCCGTATCTCACGCCGTCGTCGTGGCACGGGGTCACGACGGCCGTGATGGGCAACTGCGGCGTCGGGTTCGCCCCCGCCGAGACCGACAAGCACGAGTGGCTGATCGAGGTCATGGAGGGTGTCGAGGACATCCCCGGCACCGCACTGACCGAAGGCATCCAGTGGGAGTGGGAGTCGTTCCCCGAGTACCTCGACGCGCTCGATCGGCGTCACTACGTGCTCGACCTGGGCGCCCAGGTCCCCCACTCCGCCGTTCGTGGCTACGTGATGGGCGACCGCAGCGGGGTGAACAACCCGGCGACCGCCGACGATCTCACCCGGATGGCCGAGATCGTCGCCGAGGGTCTGCGCGCCGGCGCGCTCGGGTTCTCGACCAGCCGGACGCCGCTGCACAAGTCGAAGTCGGGCGAACTTGTACCCGGCACGATGGTCGAGTCGGACGAATTGTTCGCGATTGCGGCGGCGATGCAGGACGTCGGTCACGGCGTGTTCCAGTTCGCGCCCGAGCACGCCATCCTCCCCGAACGCGAGTGGCCCTGGATGCGCGAGCTGGCGAGCCGGTACGGACGCACCGTGAGCGTCAACTTCAGCCAGTTCGACCAGGCACCCGATCTGTGGCGCGAGGTGCTCGTCAAGCTCGACGAGGCGATCGCCGACGGCATCCCGATCGTCGCCCAGGTGCACGGTCGCACCGTCGGCCTGCTCATGTGCCTCGAGGGGAGCTATCACCCGCTGATGTTCCACCCGGCGTACGGCGAGATCGCAGCGCTGCCGCTCGAAGAGCGGTGCGCGGCGCTGCGCTCCGGGCCGATCCGTGACCGGCTCGTGTCCGAGATCCCCGACGACGACGGCTTCTTCGAGAAGGTCGTGCTCGGCACGATGTGGAAGACGTGGACCGTCGCGGACGGCGACATCGACTACGAGCCGCACCCGGACGACTCGATCGGATCGGTGGCCGATCGCACGGGCGTCTCCCCCGTCGAGCTGGTGATCGATCACCTGCTGACCGCCGACGGACACGGCATGTTGTACTCGCCGTTCTTCAACTACAGCTACGGCGACCTGTCGTTCAACTACGAGGCGCACATGCACCCGGGCACCCGGATGGGTCTGGCCGACGCCGGCGCCCACGTGCGGGTGATCTGCGACGGCGGGTGCCCGACGTTCATGCTCACCCACTGGACCCGCGACCGGACCCGAGGCCCGAAGATGCCGCTCGAGTACGTCGTCCATCGCCAGACCCGCCAGACCGCCGAGCTCTACGGTCTCGGCGACCGAGGGCTGCTCGCGCCCGGACTGCGGGCCGACGTCAACGTCATCGACTACGACGCCCTCACGTTCGGCAAGCCGCGCATGGCCTGGGATCTGCCCGGTGGCGCACCACGGCTCGTCCAGAAGGCGAGCGGCTATCGCCACACCTTCTGTGCCGGCGTCGAGACCGTCACCGACGACGAGTTCACGGGGGCGTTGCCCGGTCGGCTGGTACGCGGACCGCGTTGACCAACCCTGCCGCTCCCTGACGGAGCACCACCGGGGTGTCGGGCTCACGCGACACGGCACCCGCAACCACGCCGTCGACGGCCACCATCACAGCGTCGTCGGCAACGACGATCACGATGCCGGCGTCGGCCGGCGCGTCGACCCCGCGGACCCACTCGGCGACACCGCTGCGCCACGACCGGACGTCGACTCGATCGGCGGCCGTTCGATCGACGGTGATCGACGCCTCGACCCCGTCGGTTCCGACGATCCCGAACTCGACGGTCGGCACGGATGCGTCGAGTTCGGCGTCGATGCGGGTCTCGTCGCCGGTCGTGATCGCGTCACCGTCGGCGAGGTCGAGTGCAGTCCCGTCGGTGGTGGGTTCGAGCCACTCGGCGACGTCGTCGCGGAACGCAAGCGTGCCCTGCTCGTCCTCCCACACCGTCGTGAAGCGCCGATCGACCGCGTCGGCGAACGGCGTCGTCTCGTCGACCGGGTTGTCGGTCTCGACGACATACGCGACCGGGTCGCTGTCGTCGAGGTCGTCGGCGAAGTTGTCCCACGTGCCGTCGAGGACGTAGTCGTCGCTGGTCCGCCCGAGATAGATCTCGCCGAGCAGGAAGGTCTTCCAGATGTACCGGGTCGCCGACGTCCGGTGGAGGTCGAGGTAGATCCACGGGTAGCTGGTCCACGACAGGATCGGATCCTGTTCGTCGGAGACGGCGTCGAGTGCGGCCCGCATGGTGTGGACACGGCCGCTGTACCCCGACTCGCGGCGCTCGGTGAACTGCTCGGTCGAGCGGACGACCCACATCGACTCGGTGCCGACCCGGAAGCCCTCGAGCGCACCGATCTGCAGGCTGAGCACGATCGCGAGCGCGGGCAGGAACGCCAGCACGGCGCGGGGCGGCCCGTCACGGACGAGGCGTGCGGTCGCCGCGCCGACCAGGTTGGCGAGCATCATGAGCGTCGGGACGGCGAGCACCGAGAAGTAGTGCGACGAGTAGCGCTGGCTCAGCACCAACTCCACCCACGCGGCGGCGAACCAGCCACCGACGAGCAGGCGCAGCGCACGTTGCTCCGTGTCGAGGCGATGCCACCGGACGAGGGTGACCACACACCAGACGACCACGATCACCACCACTTCCGGGCGTTCGCGGTAGTACTCGAACATCGTGTCCCAGCCGAGCGAGACCTGACCCGTCAGTGAACGGTCGGTGGCATCGCTCATGAAGCGGGCGTACACCCACCATCCGTCGATGAAGTCGCCCCACGCGCCGCGGAGCAGGTACCAGACGGGCGCCGAGACCAACCCGATCGCGCCCGCAGCGACCAAGACCACCCACGTGGGGAACCGGCCGACGACGCTGCGACCGCGCCGCCAGACGAGCCAGAGCATGACGACCGACCCGGCGAAGGCCGTCGTGAGGAGGGTCTGCACCGCGAGCCCCGCGAACACACCGCAGGCGATCGCCGAGAGGAGGCGTCGCCGCTCGGTCGACCAGCAGGCGTCGGTCGCACCGACGCAGACGATCAGCGACAGCAGGGCGACCGTGATGTTCCGGGCGTACAGCACCCCGGCGTAGTCGGCGTCGGACAGGGTGAAGTGGACGATCGTCGCGGCGGCGAGTGCCGCACCGACGGCGGTCGGGCCCCCGGACATGCGGGTGACGCAATGGGCCGCAGCGGCGACGCAGCACGCCGCCGCCAGGCTGAAGACCGCGATCACGAACCAGAACCCGTCGAACCCACCGACACGGCGGGCGATCTCGAACACGAACGGTTCGAGCGGACCCTTGTTGTGGATCGAGTTCTCGTAGTACGTGCCCCCGAACCGGATGGTGCGCTCGACGACGGTGCG
>JAGQSS010000233.1 GCA_020439405.1 Ilumatobacter sp.
GCCGGGTGCGGTGCTCCACCCGCCAGCGGGTGAGGCGTGGTGCGACTTAGTACGAGAACGTCGCCAGCCTAGAGATACTCACGAACACCACGAGGAGCCACCGGCCGAACAGCCCGAAGGCGCTGCCGGTGAACTTGAGTTGGCGGCCTTCGATGAACGTGTGCTTGGCCCGCCACCGTTCCATCAGGACGACCGCGAACGGGTAGCAGATACCGAGTGTGAACACAGTGATGACGAGCCCGAGGAGCGCGGTTCCCCAGAACGTCGCCGCGCCGCCGTCGAACCGGAAGTCACCATCGGCCGGCGTCGGGCCCGGACGTACGGTGACCGCCGCCGTCGGTGGTGGTGGCGGTTCCGGCACCGGTGACCGGTCGGCCGGCGCAGGCTCGGGGAGTCGCGGCTCCGGTGCCGACCAGGACTCGGGTGTCGCGTTACTCACGGGACGTGACCTTCGCACACCCGGCACGTCACCGTTGGTGTACCGACGGGCACGTCCGCCGCTGTCTGGTTCGGTTCCGGGTGCGGCTCGAACTCCTGGCTCTCACAGCCGAGAAGCTGTGCCCCGAGTCCGGTAAGGCGAGCCAGCACCAGATCGAGTCCGGTCGCGTACTCCGTTTGATGGACGAGCCCCGAAGCAGTCACCACCCACCGCACCCAGAGGGACTGGTGGTGCGTCGCGAGCCGCGTCGGCTCGACGCATGGTCGAGGCACGACGAGACATGATTCGGCGTGACCCGTCGGTGTGCCACGGGCAGGCTGTTGCCCGCGGCACCCGGATCATGGTGAGCGTGATCCTCGGCTGTCTCGTAGCGGGGATGACCGAAGTCGAGATCCTCGAGGAGTATCCGACGCTCGACGTCGAGGGCATCCGCGCCGCTGCCGTCTACGAAGGCGAGCTGGTCCGCGACGAGTACCCGTCTGTCGCCTCGGCGTGAGGGTCAAGCTCGACGATTCACGAGGTGCGCGATATCGGGGTCCGTCGGCTCGGACGGCATCACCGGGCCAGTCGCTGCACGGCTGCCCATGCCTTCGCCCACGTCGCGGCAAACACGATGAAGATTGCCTGGACGATTGCAGCGACGGCGATGCCGAGTCCCGGCGCTACGTACGGATACTCCCTCTCGCTACGAAAGGTGGATCCGACCTCTTCGCTCTGGAAGGCGAGCCACATGCCGATGCAGACGCCGGAGATCCCGACGAGATACGCAACGACGCTGATCACGCCGGCGATTCGTTCGAGACCGGCCACCTCGTTCGGCACCCGGTGCGACGTGGTGGTGACACCCGTCCCACCGCCGCGGTCCGGAGCACTCCCCTGCGCCTGCCGCACCACGTTGCGAGCTTGAGCGGTGTCGCCCGGTTGGAGGACGATCGTGTGGCCGTCGATCGTTGCGAAGTAGACGAAGCGACCCTCGTCGCGATGGCCAGAGACACTGCACCGAATACGTAACGGGTCGCCGGACCACAGCTCTTCGCCGTCTGCTTGTCGTCGGATGGACAGTCGTCCAGTTGGCAGGAAGTGCACGCGGACGAGTTCGTCGTCGAGTGTGCCCTCGAAGTACAGATCGTTCATGTAGCTCCCCGCCCTCACGATCAGGTGTCTGTTGTCGGAGCGTGGCTGTCGGATGGTGTCGTCGGCGCCTCGCTGACCGGAAGCTAGATCGGTTGTCCACTGTCGTCGATGCCCTCAGGTACATCACTCCAGCTCGCCGACATTGTCGTTCTGCAATGCTGAGGCCGTGCCGGGCGAGAAGTTCAGGTTGGCGACGTGGAACCACGAGCGGTGCTCGTCCCGCTCGTGGAAGCGCCGACCGGGCCAAGAGCGTCGGATGTGCGAGGTCGACGCCGACATCTGGGTGCTCACGGAGACGTTCGTTGACCGCAGCCCCGGGGATGAGTTCGACTGTGTGTTCTCACCACCGCACCATGATCGGCGGCCTGACCCGAGCGAACGCTGGACCGCGATCTGGTCGCGTTGGCCGATTCGTGCGCTGGACACTCCGGTGCCGCATCGGCGGGGAACGGTCGCCGCCGACATCGAGACGCCGCTCGGCCCGATCATCGTCTACGGGTGTGTGATCGCCTGGTCGCACAAGCCGACGTTCGACGACGGGACGCCGGCGGCGACGTGGGAGGTGCACGCCGCCGAGATCGATCGTCAGGCGACGGAGTGGCTATGGCTGCGTGAGCACCATCCGGACCGACCGCTCGTGGTGGCCGGCGACTTCAACCAGGGCCGCAGCGGCCGACGCTGGGACTACGGCACGCACGCGCTCCGGCAACAGCTCACCGACCGTCTCGATCAGGTCGGTCTGAGGTCACTGACCGACCTCGACCTGGTCGAGACCGGTCAGCTGGTCCAGTCACACGTCCAGCACATCTGCGTGTCGCCGGAGCTGAGGGCGAGTGGTCGAGTACACGCCTGGGAGCGCACCGACGAGTCCGGGCAACGCCTCTCCGACCACCCGACGCTGGCCGCAGACCTGACGGTCTCGGACGCGGTCCAACCGGCAGCCGACGGTCGCCGGGGGCCACGAGATGCGTAGCTCCGACTGCTATGCGAGTGACCCGTCGGAGTGGGAGGCGGAGTCGGACCCTTCGCCGCCGTGGCCATCAGCGATCGCGTCGGCGAGCGAGCTGGCGGTCCACTTTGCGGGAACCGCCACCACAAGACGGCAGCGCTTGCGGGCGTTGCCGCCTCCCTTGCTCGTCGGGGAGCGGCCGACCTTCGACATCGAACGGAGCAGCGACTTGCGCATCTCCACGATGTCGACGCCCGCGGCGAGCGGGACCGGGTAGGTGAAGCCGTCGCCGGGGTCGAGGCGGCGGTCGGCGACCGACAGGTCGGCGGTGTTTCGTGTGTCGATGTAGCAGTCGAGCAGTTGTGCGCCGAGCCCGGCGAGTCGGCTGAGCACCAGATCGAATCCGGCGACGTACTCCGTGTTCCGGGCGAAGTCCGACCCGGCTGACCCGCCTGCCGACTCGATCACGACCGACGTCGGTGTCACGCCGGTCGTCTCCACCGTGAAGGTGGCGTCCACCTCCCTCCCGGCGTCGACCGGCTTGCGCACCTCGCCGACCCGCCGGGACTTCTGGGAGGTCAGGTACCGGTACAGCCGGTACTCCACGATCTCGCTCACCATCGCGTTCACCGCAGCGGCGAGACCCGGGTCGATCGGAACCTTGGCGTGGAGTTCGCCATCGACGACGTCGAACCAGGGGTCGTCCCCTCGGGTCGGTGTGGTGATGGCGTTGATCGGGTTCTTCCGCCAGTACGCCTCCCACTCCGCAACCGTGGGCCTCGCCAGGTCGGTGAATGCCGAACCGGCGTCGGCGACATCGGCGACGAGGTCCACGTCTCGGTAGATCAGCCAGCGCGAGGTCGCAGCGATCTCGCGCAGCGGCACCGGTCGTCGAATGCCGTCGTGCTGGAGCAGGGCCTGCAGGGTGATCAGCTTGTAGCTCTTGGTGTAGTTGCCGTACTCGACCCAGACGAGCAGCCCGCGAAGGGTCCCGAATGCTTGCCGCTCGGCGGCTGTGAGGAGCCCCAGGTCGTCGAGCAGACCGAACCATCCGCCCTGCTGTTTCAACTTGAACGGTTGGCCGGTGTGGACGGCGAGTTCGAGTGCGGTGGGTCGACGGCCGTGCTCGTCGATCCACTCTCGGATCAGCTCGACGGTCCGATCCTGATGAGACGCCGGGCCGAGCAGTTCGGCAAGGAGATCGACGACTTTGGGGTCGACCGTGATCGAGCAGCCGTCAGGGAGGGCGCCGGTCAGCGCCTGGTCGCCGTTGGCCAGGAGCGCAACGGCTTCCCGGTCGGTGAGGTTGCCGTGACCGGCCAGCTTGGCGAGCAGTCTCGCCTTGAGCAGGAAGCCACGGTGGTTGCCGACCAGGTCGACGACCTCGAGCTGGTCCTTGTTGTCGCTGCGCCGCAGACCGCGGCCGAGCTGCTGGAGGAAGACGATCGACGACTCGGTCGGTCGGAGCATCATCACGAGGTCGATGGCGGGAACGTCCACGCCTTCGTTGAAAAGGTCGACGGTGAAGACGACCGGGAGCTCTCCGGTCGCGAGACGTTCGAGTGCTTCGGCCCGAGGCGATGAGCTCGAACCGGAGTGAACGGCAACGGCGTTGATTCCCTGAGCCCGGAAGTACTCAGCCATGAAGTCGGCGTGTGCGATCGTGCAGCAGAAGCCGATGGTCCGACGTTCTGTTCCGCCCAGCGCTTGCCACTCCTCGAGCACTTGTTCCGCCCGATCTTGCGTTGCGACGTGCCGGGTGAGTTCTTCGGGGTCGAATCGACCGTTTCGCCACGGGATGTGTTCGTAGTCGGCGACGTCGGGGATCGCTCGATACCGGAACGGGCTGAGCAGCTGCCGACGCACACCGTCGACCAGCCCGCAGTCGTAGACGAGGTTGTCGGAGCAGAGGGCGAGGAGGTCGGCGTTGTCGGATCGGTTGGGCGTCGCCGTGAGACCCAGCATGAAGTCGGGGCGGAAGTGGGCGAGCACCCGGCGGTACGTGTCGGCAGCGGCGTGGTGGAACTCATCGACGACGATGTAGTCGAACTGTTCGGTGTCGAACTGCGACAGGTTTCGGTGGAGCGATTGCACGCTGGCGAACACGACGTCACCATCGGGCTCGCGCTCGCCACCGGTGAACAGCGTGAGACGGCCACCCGGGCGGATCTGCCGGTAGACGTCGCGGGCCTGGGTGAGAATCTCTTCTCGGTGGGCGACGAACAGGACGCGGCGGAACTCGGGCCGCGTCGAGTCGAACGCAGCCAACCAGGTCTTGCCCAATCCGGTCGCCATCACGACGAGACCGGCTTGATGGCCCTCGAGCCGAGTCGCCTCGAGGGCGCTCATCGCCTCGGCTTGCACCGACCAAGGCTTCGCCGGTGGCTCGTCCTCATCGACGATGTCGGCGATCGGGGCGTCGGCCCGTTCGGCGGGTTCTTCCGAGCGGCGAAGTTGGCGCAGTCGCTCGTACTCGGTCAACCACTCCTGTCCGAGCTGGATGCACCGCTCGTCGTTCCAGAGCCGATCGAACTCCTCGACGAGCCCGCGGGTTCCCGTCGTCTGCATGTTCCACTCGACGCCCGACGCCACCCCTGAGTGGCTCAGGTTGCTGCTGCCCACGAACGCCACGCCGTCACCGGTCGCCGACGAGGTGAAGATGTACGCCTTCGGGTGGAAGCTGGTCGATGGATCACTGAAGACCCGCGCCTCCATCCGACCGACCGGACCGTCCGTCAGCCGGTCGAGAAAGAAGCCGAGCGAGCGAGTGTCGGTGACCTGCAGGTAATCGGTGGTCAGAAGCCGGACGTGCGCACCTCGTTCAAGCGCCTCGTCGAGGTGACGACCGATGTGCTGGATGCCGGACCACATCACGAAGCTCACGAGGAGGTCGATCCGGTCGAGGTCTTCCCGAATGAGACAGCGGAACAACTCGGTCAACATTCGCCGGTCCGCCGGCGTGACGAGTGACGGATCGCCGACGCCGGTGGACAATTCGGCGTCGAGGTAGTTGCCTCGTCCGGGGATGACGTGTCGGACCCCGCCACGGGGATCATCCATGTCGCCGTCGAATCGCGGGATCACGTGGACGTGCAGATGTGGAATCGTCTGCCCCGCCGCTGCACCTGCGTTGAACCCGACGTTGTACCCGTCAGGCGACAGCTCGGCGTCGAGACGTCGCCTCACCTGGTCGATCAGGTCGAGGATGGCGTGCTGTTCGTCAGCGGTGGCTTCCCACCACGTCGGTACGACACGTCTCGTGACGACCAACGTGTGACCCGGGCTCACGGGGAAGGAGTCACGAATCGCAAAC
>JAGQSS010000234.1 GCA_020439405.1 Ilumatobacter sp.
AATTGCCGGGTTGTTCAAGCCGCCGGCCACCGCTTCGGCCACCTGCAACTCGGTCGGGGTCAGGCTCAACCATCCGGTGGTCGGACGAAGTCGGCGACCTCGGCCCCGCAACACCAACGCGGCCGCACCGTCGAGGTCGAGCGGTTCGATGCCGCCGGACGTGGGCACGAGTTGTTCGGCCGCAGCCTCCCAACCGGCGACGTGGGGGAGCAGGAACCACCCGTTCGCCTCGTCGACCGCCCGCGCACTGGCGAGCGCGATGCCTGCGGTCTCGGCGTTCCCCGCCTGCCCGTGCGCCCAGGCTGCGAGCCGGAGTGCCTCGGAACGATCGGCCGGATAGCGGCCGTTCCACACTGCATCGGCCAAGGCGAGTTCCGACAGCGCCGCGCCCGGATCGTTCTGCGTCAGCGCCGCCGCGGCGACGAATGCGTGCGCCCGTCCCTCCGAGCGATTGGCGCCGAGTGCTCGAGCGCGGTCGACCACGTGTGTCGCTTCGCGCCGCAGCTCGTCGGGATCGTCGATCATCGCCACGCCGCCCAATACGGCCGACGTGAAACTCACGTCGAAGAAGGTGATCTCCTCGGCCCTGGCCACCTCGACGAGTGGACGTCCGAGCTCCAGGCCGCGGGCCGCGTCGCCGCACGCGATCTCGACCATGCCCGCGCATGCATCGATGAGGAGCAGCGACACGCCGCCGACGCGACGCCGCTCGAAGTCGGCGGTGGCCTCGGCCGTGATCCGCCGCGCTTCGTCGAGTTCGCCGAAACGCACCAGGGCGCATGCCTGACGCCACACGGCGCCCGACTCGGTTTGCGGATCGCCCGAAGCGACCGCGTCGCGACGGCAACGATCGGCGGTCGCGAGCGTGCTCCGACGACCCTCCGCTTCCTCGATCGCCGACACGGCGAAGTAGTACCACGCCGAGAAGAACGGGTTGTCCAACGTCGACCAGACCTGCTCCGACCGGTCGAACCAGACCTGGGCTTCCTCGAACCGCTCGGCGAACAGGAGCGAGAACCCGAGCTTCTGGGTGAGGTCGGCGATCGTCCACGGATCGCCGAGCTGCTCGGCCAACTCGAGCGCCTCGCGGAGCGGGCCCATGCCGCCGATCGGATCGCTGAGCTGGGTGACGTCCGACTGCACGTCGATCGCCCGAGCCACGGTCAGTGGATCGTCGACGGTGCGCCCGGCGGCCTCGGCCTCGACCCCGAGGTCGTAGGCCTGGTGGTAGTCGCCGAAGTAGAACGTCAGGTACGCGCGCCCCCAGAGACAGCGGGCGCCCGGGACGCTCGCCGTGCCCGCGGCGGTGGCGGCACGCTCCAGCCAGGCGAAGCCGTCGTGGAACCGGGCGGTTTGGAGCCAGAAGAAGACGAGATCGCTCGCCAGGCGCGCCAGCTGCTCACCGTCGCCGGTCGATTCCCACCACTCGAGCGCCAGCCGCAGATTCTCCCGGTCGCGGTCGAGCAGGTCGCGAGCCGCGACCTGTTCGCCGGTCTGCAGTCGGGGTGCCTCGGTTGCGACGACCGAGGTGAAGTGCTCGGCGTGTCGTCGGCGAACGCTCTCGAACTCGCCGGCATCGGTCAGCTGCTCGTGCCCGAACTGCTTCATCGTCTCGAGGAGCCGGTACCGCTCGGCGTCGAGATCGAACAGGACGAGCGACCGGTCGACCAGTTCGGCGAGGACGTCGAAGATCGCATACGGATCGATGTCGTCGTCGGTCGCGACGGCCTCCACCGCCGCGAGGTCGAAGTCGCCGGCGAACTGCGAGAGTCGGCGGAACACCTGCTGCTGCTCCGGAGTGAGGAGATCGTGGCTCCACTCGACCGACGCGCGCAGCGTCTGGTGCCGGTCGGGGACGGCCCGCCCGCCGCCGGCCAGGAGCCGGAATCGATCGTTCAGCGCCATGTCGATGCGCTCGACCGGGAGCGACCGCACGCGAGACGCGGCGAGTTCGATCGCGAGCGGGATCCCGTCCAACGACGAACAGATCGACGCCACGGTCGGAGCGTTGTCGTTCGTGATCGCGAAGTCGGGCCGCACCTGGAGCGCGCGCTCGACGAACAACCGGACCGCGTCGAACTGGGTCAGCTGACCGAGATCGGCCCCGACATCCGGGACGCCGAGCGACGGCACACGCCAGGTGGTCTCGGCCGGCAACTCGAGCGGCTGCCGACTCGTCGCGACGATCCGAATCGCCGGGAGCTCGCCGAGGAGTCGGTTGATCACGTCGGCGGCGCCGTCGAGCAGATGCTCGCAGTTGTCGATGACGAGCAGGGCACTGCGATCGCGCAGCTCGGTCAACACCGCGTCGAGCGGGGTCTGATCGGCCGGCACGTTCAGGCTCAGCGCCGCCGCCAGTGCGACCGCGATCGCGTCGGCGTCTCCCAGCGGGGCGAGCTCGACGTACCAGGTGCCGTCGGGATGCAGCGCGAGTCGGTCGGCCGCGACCTGGAGCGCGAGACGAGTCTTCCCGCATCCGCCCGACCCGGTCAGCGTCAACAGCCGCACGTCCTCCACCAGCGCGTGCACTTGGGCGAGGTCGGCCTCGCGACCGACGAAGCTCGAGAGCTGGATGGGCAGATTGTTCGGGTACGCCTCCACCCCGCGCAGGGGCGGGAACTCGTTCGCCAGATCGGGATGCACGAGTTGGTAGACGAGCTCGGGACGCCGCAGGTCCTTGAGTCGGACCTCCCCGAGTTGACGCAACCCGGCGTCGTCGCCGAAGCCGCTCCCGGCGACCGCATCGGCGGTCGCTCGGCCGACGAGTACCTGACCACCCGCCGCCAACGACCGCAACCGCGCCGTGCGGATGATCGACTCGCCCGCGTAGTTGCGTTCGTCGCGGAGCCGGGCCTCACCGGTGTGGATCGCCATCCGAACGCAGACCGGCGAGGGGGTTGGCCACGTCTCGGTCGCGAGCCGACGCTGTGCGTCGAGCGCGGCCGCCAGCGCACCTGCGGGTGATGCGAACGCCGCGACGACCGAGTCGCCCTCGCCCTGCTCCTCCGGGAGCGCCCCGCCGTGCTCGTCGATCGCCGCGTGCAGGATCTCGCGATGGCGGTGTTCGGCCAGCGCCATCGCGTCGGGGTCGCGCTGCCAGTGCCGCGTCGACCCCTCGACGTCGGTCATCAAGAACGTCACCACCCCGGTCGGGAGCGTGCGCGTCGGTCCGCCCACGTCACGATGCTGCCACACCCCGCCGGGGTCGCGATCAGGCACGGACGACCACCGCCTCGGCGTCGATCTCGATCAGCGCCTCGGGCACGAACAGGGCGTCGACACCGAGCAGCGTCGTCGCCGGCCCGGTCCACTCGGGGAGTTCGGTCAGGAGGCCGTGCTGGAACTGCTCGACGCGCTCCGGAGTGAGGCCGACGACATAGGCGCGGACCCGCACCAGGTCGGCGACGTCCGCGTCGGCCCGCAGAGCTCGATCTGGCCGGGCGCCGTGCTGCGCGGCGACAACGAGCGGATCACGATCGGCCGCGGCTCCAACGTCCAGGACAATTGCGTCCTGCACACCGACCCCGGCTTTCCCCTGACCATCGGCGCCGACGTCACCCTGGGCCATCTGGCGATGCTGCACGGCTGCACCATCGGCGACGGCACGCTCGTCGGCATCGCCGCGGTCGTCCTCAACGGTGCCCGGATCGGCCGCAACTGCCTGATCGGTGCCAAGGCGCTCGTTCCCGAAGGCAAGGAAATCCCCGACGGCAGCCTCGTGCTGGGCGCACCCGGAAGGGTGGTCGGACCGGTGCGCGACGACCATCTGGCCGCGAGCCGCCGCGCCGCCGCCTCCTACGTCGAACGCTGGCGCCGCTACGCCCGGGCTTTGACCGACGCCGACGGCTAGCCTTCGCCCACCACGCGAGCGCTTGGACGGCCGCGCGACCGCCGTCAATTTGCTTGAACAATATTTCAACTAAAAGTAGAACTAGTGCCGCAGAACCTGAACCGTGGATGGAGGTCCCGTGGCCAACCCCTTCGACTATCTCGTGGAATCGCAACCCGTCGACCCGAGCCGCATCAACGGCGTCGCACCCGGCGCCCTGAGGATCGGCGCCGACGGCGACGCGGTCGTCACCTTTCGCGGTGAGGCCGCGGGCTATCACAACACGGTCGGCGTCTACCTGATCGGCGCGGACGGCACCCTCACCGACGGCCGCATCCTCTTCACCGACGCGTCCTTCGCCGATCATCATCACCAGAACAGCCGCAAGCTGCAGGGCGTCGAACCGCTCCAGATCGGCGATTCCGTCCATCTGAGCGCCGTCTATGACGGCATGGACCTGCAGCCGGATCAGGCGTTCGGCCTCTTCGTCGTCGCCAACGGTGCCTTGCGCAACAAGGCGGACCGGATCGAGCGCGGCGACGCGATCGACCTCTTCGACAAGTCGACGGGCGACGTCGCCACCCTCGACACCCTGGGCAAGAAGCTCGTTCTCGAATCGGTCGAAAGCGGCAAGAAGCTGCACGGCAAGGTCTTCATGACCGCCGACGGCAGCCCCGACGACGCCATGGCCAACGCCCTCAACCGGGACGGCGACGAGCACGTCATCTCGGCGCCCGACGACGAGACCGGCGACACCTGGCTCGCCTTCGAGGACCTCAAGGACAACGACTTCAACGACCTGCTCCTCTCGGTCTCGACCCAGGACGAGACCATGCCGACCGCAAACCGCATCCAGCTCGTCGAGCTCGCCGAAGGCCGCCTGACCGTCTTCGAAGGCGTGCCGGGCGACCGGTTGGGCGGTGCCGTGGCCGGCATCGGCGACGCCAACGGCGACGGAATCGACGACATGCTCATCGGCGCCGACACGCTGGGCGAAGGCGGGCTCGAGAACACCGGTGCGGCGTTCCTCATCGCCGGCAAGGACGGCGGCTTCATGCCGGTCGAGCCCGTCGCCGATCTGGTCGCCAATTTCGAGGCCTCGACGATCGTCAGCTTCTCGACCAACGGCCGCTTCGGTTTCGCCGTCGGCGGTGCCGGTGACGTCGACGGCGACGGCTTCGCCGATTTTCTGGTCGGCGGCCCCGAGGCCGGCAGCGAGATGCAGGGCACGGTCGAGCTCTTCCTCTCCTCCAACGGCCAGTTCACCATCGACGGCCTGATGGCCGGCGACGATCTGGGGCGTTCGGTCAACGGTGCGGGCGACCTCAACAATGACGGATTCGACGACATCGTGATCGGCGCGCGCCTGGCCGACGTTCCCATCGAAGGCGACGAAGCCGCCGCCAATGCCGGCAAGGCCTATGTCCTCTTCGGCAGCGCCACCGGCGTCGAGACCGACCTCTCCCTGCTCGACGGCAGCAACGGCTTCGTCGTCCGCGGCACCGACCCGATCGATCAGCTCGGCCGCAACGTCGCGGGCCTGGGCGACGTGAACGGCGACGGCATCGACGATCTGGGCATCGCCGTCCCCGACGCCGATCCGATGGGTGTCGATGCGGTTCGCATGGAGAACGCCGGCGAGGCCTTCGTGCTGTTCGGCCGGGAGACCGGCTTCGCCGCTTCCATCGGCTCGACCGACCTCGACGGCACCGAGGGCTTTCGGCTGATCGGCGGCATGGCCGGGGATTTCGCCGGCTACGACATCGACGGTGCCGGCGACGTCAACGGCGACGGCATCGGCGACATCCTGGTCGGCTCGTTCCAGGCCACGCCCGGTGAAACGCCGATGGCCGGTGCGGCCTATGTGGTCTTCGGCAAGGATGGCGGCTTCGATCCGGTCGTCGATCTCTCGGCCCTCGACGGCAGCGACGGCTTCGTGATCCCGGGCCTGATGAGCGCGGATGCGACGGGCCAGTCG
>JAGQSS010000235.1 GCA_020439405.1 Ilumatobacter sp.
CCGCGACGGTGACGAGATCCACCTCGCGAGCCGGAACCAGAAGCCGTTCAACCGCTACTTCCCCGAACTCCTCCCGGTCCTCGCCGACGCGCTCCCCGACCGCTGCGTCGTCGACGGCGAGATCGTCGTGGCCGACGCCCAGGGCCGCGGCCTCGACTTCGACGCACTCCAGCAGCGCATCCACCCGGCCGAGTCGCGCGTGCAACGCCTCGCCGCCGAGACCCCGTCACAGTTCGTGGCCTTCGACCTGCTCGCGCTCGGCGACGACGACCTGACCGGACGACCGATGCGCGAGCGACGGGCCCTGCTCGAGGACTGCCTCGCACCGAACTCGTCGGTCCACCTCACCCCGGCGACCACCGATCGGGCGATCGCCGAGCGCTGGTTCACCCGGTTCGAGGGCGCCGGCCTCGACGGCATCATGGCCAAGCCGCTCGACGGCACCTATCAGCCCGACAAGCGGGCGCTCGTCAAGGTCAAGCACGAACGCACCGCCGAGTGCGCGGTCGCCGGCTTCCGCATCCACAAGGACGGCGAGGGTGTCGGTTCGCTCCTGCTCGGTCTGTACGGCGACGGTGCCGACGGCACGCCGCGACTCCACCACGTCGGGGTCTGTGCGGCCTTCACCGCCACGTTCCGTCGCGAGCTGCTCGAGGACATGGGCCCACTCACCGTCGACGCGCTCGACGGGCACCCGTGGCGCGAGTGGGCGGAGATGCAGGCCCACAGCGAGCAGCGGATGCCGGGTGGGTTCTCACGCTGGAACGTGAACAAGGACCTGTCGTTCGTGCCGGTGCGGGTCGAGCGAGTCGTCGAGGTGACGTTCGGCCAGCTCGAAGGCGGCCGCTTCCGCCACGGGGTGAAGTTCCAACGCTGGCGCCCCGACCGCGACCCCGACTCGTGCCGCTACGAACAACTCGACGTCGCCGAACCCGTCCGCTTCGAGACCCTCCTCGCCGAATAGATGGGGTCAGGCACCTTCTGGCACGACAGGTCGAGGTCACCGAAGCGTCTGCCGCCAGAAGGTGCCTGACCCCATCTCTCCGACCCCTACGGAACGGTGGTGGGCGTGGTCGTGGTGGTGGTCGTGGCGAAGCCGGCGGTGTTGTCGGGCGACGTGACGACGCTGGTCTGCACCGTCGGCGGGAGCGTGGTGGTGGTGTCGGCCGAGGTGTCGACCGTCCCGTCGGCAGCGACGACCAGGAACGTGTTCAACGCGCCCTGCAGCACACCCTGCGTCGTTGCGCCGGACAGCTGGAGCGTCCACGTGCCGGGCACGGCCAACGGCAGTCCGTTCTCGGTCAGCAGCACCGCCGTGCCCGCACCGGTCAGCCCGATCGGCTGGGTGATCTCGCAACCACCGGTCTCGGTCGCGACGTCGCAGTCGGGTGCACCCCGCGGCGGCAGCAGCGTCACCGACAATCCGGTGACGCCCTCGGCCGGTGCGGCCAACTCGACCTTCAGACCGTTGCGCCCGACGCGGCCCGGCGCGATCGACACGCGAGCGTCGATGCCCGACGCCGGATCGGTGAACACCATCGCCGGCAGGTAGTCCTCGCCGGCGAGCGGGTCGGCCTTGGCGGGCTCGAGCGAGACGAGCCAGCCGCTGAACATCAGCACGACGACGCCGATCGCGGCCTCGGCCGTGAACGCGCGGCGGAACCGATCGGCGGCGGGCGCCGTGAGTTCCTGCGCACGGTCGAGACGCAACATCACCTGCTGGCGAGCGGCAAGCGCGACGGCGAGCATCGCCGCGACGGCGACCGCCTTGAGGAGCACGACCCGACCGTGACTCGACGAGAACAGGTCGCCGCCGTCGAGACGGACCATCTGGATCACGCCGGTCACGGCCGTGACCAGCATGGCGGGCACCGAGATCTTGCAGAACGCCTTCGTCGCCTGCACGAGGTCGTCCTCACCCGGACCGGCCAGTACGACGCGTGCGACCAGCGCCGCGCCGCCGAACCAGATCGCCGACGAAGCGACGTGCACGACACCGATCAGGAAGCCGATCAGCGGCGCCGGGCCGTCGGTGCGGCTCATCGCGACCGTGATGATCGCGGCACCGGGGATCAGCCACGCCCACATGGCGGTCGTCGGATCGATGATGCGTTCGGGGCGCACGACCACCCAGCCGCAGGCGGCCACGAACACGAGCCGCAGCAGCGCGCCGCGTCCGTCCCAGCCGGCGTCGTTCAGGTCGAGCCACGCGCCCGGACTCAGGCCGCTGCCGAACGAGCCGTCGGCGAACTGGGCGGAGAAGGCGACAACGTAGACGAGCGTGCCGATCAGCCCGACGATCCACGTGAGTCGGAGGAAGCGGACGGTGACGATGTACTCGGGACCCTCGGGCCACCCGACGCTGATGAGGGCGAGCGAGCCGAAGATGACGAGGATCGCCATCGTCGACAGCATCCGGCCGAGCCAGATCGCGCCGTCGGTGCTGCCGGTCGACTCCTCGGTATCGGCGGTCGAGACGACGGTCGGCACGGCGGGCACCGTGTCGAACGCACTCGTCGGCGTCGTGCTGCTGGTGGCCTGACTGACCGGCGGGTCGGAGGTGACGCTGAAAGTCGAGATGTCGGTGGCGATCAGCGAATCGTCGGCACCACGCAGGAACCACGACACCGAGCACGCGCCGCGTGGTACCGGTGCCAGCACCTCGAAGGTGACGATGAAGGCGTCGGCGTCGATCTGCGGGCCGCCGATCGACTGGGTCTCGCGGTTGCAGCCGAGCTGCAGGCTCGGCACCTCGTCGTTGCCGATCTCCTGGTTGAACACCAGGACGATCTCGGTCGGCGACACGTCGAGGACGGCGCCGTCCTCGGGGGTGATCGACTGGAGCGAGTTCGAGCCGTCCTGCGCCGACGCGGTCAGCGGTGCGAGCGCACCGACCAACGCGGCCAGGCACGCGACGAACCAAGCCGCGACGAGCGCGACGTTCGGCCGTCCGGTGGCCTCGGAGGGAACACGGGTTCGTAGACCCACGCCGAACACGGTAGCCAGTACGCCCCCCGCAACCCGGGCACTCGCGCCGGGCGCCCGTGCGACGAGCGGTGCGACACCCACTCGGTAGGGTTGGCGGCGATGGCTACCCAGTCGCTCTACCGCCGCTATCGGCCCCGCCGCTTCAGCGAGCTGAAGGGCCAGGACCACGTCGTCCGAGCGCTGCGCGATGCGGTGATGACGGGGCGCGAAGGCCAGGCCTATCTGTTCTCCGGTCCGCGTGGCACCGGCAAGACGACGTCGGCGCGCATCCTGGCGAAGGTCCTGAACTGCGACAACGTCGTCGACGGCGAACCGTGCTGCGAGTGCGACTCGTGCCTCGCCGTCGAGCGCGGGACGAGCTACGACGTGCACGAGCTCGACGCCGCCTCCAACCGCGGCATCGACGCGATGCGCGACCTGATCGAGAAGGCGTCGCTCGGCACCGCCGGCCGCCACAAGGTGTACATCCTCGACGAGGTCCACATGCTGACGAAGGAGGCGTCGGCCGCGCTCCTGAAGACGCTCGAGGAGCCGCCGCCCCACGTCGTGTTCGTGCTGGCCACCACCGATCCGCAGAAGGTGCTCGACACGATCCGGTCGCGCACCCAACACCTCCAGTTCCACCTCCTGCCGAGCGACGCCCTCGCCGAGCACGTCAAGTGGGTCGCCGACGACGCCGGCCTCGACCTGCCCCAGGCGGCGCTCGACGCGGCGCTCGTCCGCGGTGGCGGCTCCGCGCGCGACACCCTGTCGGCGCTCGAACTGCTCGCGACCACCGGCGGCGACATGGGCGACATCGTCGATCTCGACGAGTTCGTCGACGGCCTGATCGAACGCGATCCGGGTCGGGTGCTCACCGCGATGGGACACGCCGTGAGCCTCGGGCACGACCCGAGCACCGTCACCGAAGACCTCGTCCGTCACCTGCGCAACGGCTTTCTCGCCTTGATGGCGCCGGAGCTGGTCGTCCTCCCGACCGAACAACTCGACGCCCTCGCAGCCCGCGCCCAACAGCTCGGCGCCGCCGGCCTGGTACGGGCGATCGAGCGGCTCGGCTCGATCCTCGTCGACATGCGCCACGCCCCCGATCCGCGCATCCTCATCGAAGTCGCGCTCGTCCAGCTGACGAGCGACGAGGCGGGCGGTGACCTCGACGCCGTCGCCGCTCGGGTCGAGCGGGTCGAGCATCAGCTCAAGGAACTGAAGGAGTCGGGTCTCACGGCGGCACCGGCGGCCGAGCCCGTGCCGCGCGACCCGACAACCGGTCGCGCCAAGCTCGGCGGTGCGGCTCGACGCCCGCAGCCCACCGCCCCGCCGGCCGCAGCGCCGGCACCTGCGCCGACCCCCGAACCAGCCGTCGCATCGGCTCCGGCCCCGGCCCCCGAACCGGCCCCGGCTCCCGCTCCGGCGCCTGCGCCGTCGGCACCTCGGGTGTCGGTGCCCGAGGCGTGGCAGAACACGGTGAAGTCGCAGCTGAAGCCACTCGTGCGTGCGCTCTACTCGGCGGGCGAGTTCGCCGGTGAGCACGACGGCGCCTGGGCGTTCAACGTCCCCAACGAGGCGCACGGCGCCAAGTGCGCCGAGCACCAGGCCGACGTCGAAGCCGCACTGTCGACGGCGGTCGGCGCGCCGGTGTCGATCCGGTTCGTCGCCGCGGGTGGTGGCGGGGCGTCGGCCCCGAAGAACCCGGCACCTGCTCCCACCCCTGCGCCGTCGGCACCACAGGAGTCGGCCATCGACCGGGCGGCCCGGGCGGCGGCCGCCGAACCCGACCCCGAACCCGAGGTCGCGGCGTACGTCCCCGAGGCCGACGACGAGATCGACATGTCCGAACTGACCGACGCACCGCCCGAGGCGGTCAAGACCCCGGCCGAGCGACTGGCCGAGGCGTTCCCGGGGTCCGAGCTGATGACCGACGATCGAGACTGACCTCGTGGCCCACACCTACACCCCTCCGGTCCAGGCCCTGATCGACGAACTGGGTCGGCTGCCCGGCATCGGCCCGAAGTCGGCACAGCGCATCGCGTTCCACCTCCTGAAGGTGCCCGACGACGACGCCAACCGGCTCGCGACGGCGATCCGTGAGGCCAAGGCCCGGGTCCGGTTCTGCGAACGCTGCTTCAACGTGTCCGAGTCGGAGCTGTGCGGCTACTGCACCGACGACCGTCGCGACTCGACCATCATCTGCGTCGTCGAGGAGTCGCGCGACATCGTCGCGATCGAGAAGACCGGCGAGTACCGCGGCCGGTATCACGTGCTGCTCGGCGCGATGAGCCCGCTCGAAGGGATCGGACCCGAACAGCTGAAGATCCGCGAGTTGCTGAACCGGCTCGGCCCCGAGGGCGTCGAGGAGGTGATCGTGTGCACCAACCCCAACACCGAGGGCGAGGTGACCGCGATGTACCTGGCTCGGATCCTCAAGCCGCTCGGACTGAACGTGACGCGGATCGCGTCGGGATTGCCGGTCGGCGGCGACCTCGAGTACGCCGACGAGCTGACGCTCGGTCGCGCCCTCGAAGGCCGACGCGCGATCGACGCCTGACGGTCAGGCCGTCAGGCGGGCGGTGTCGGGGGCGGTGGCGACGTCGGCTGCTGGCCGGTCGCGGCGGCGACGACCTGGGCGTTCGAGGTCGCGACCCGCTCGGCGCTCATGCGGGTGAGGTACGCCTGGCGCTCGTACGCCATGCGCTCGTGGTAGGCGCGGTCCTCGACGTCGAGCCGGTGCAGCTTGCGGCCGAGCCATTGGGCCAACGCGTAGATGACCATCGCGACGATGGCGTAGA
>JAGQSS010000236.1 GCA_020439405.1 Ilumatobacter sp.
GACAAACAGATCTCCGAACGTCAGGCAGCGGGCTCCGGGCTGCGCACACCCGAGTTCGCCGTGATGATCGCCTACACGAAAAACGCCAACGTCACCGAGATCATGCGCACCGATCTCCCCGACGATCCGGCCCTCGACGAGGATCTCCTCGCGTACTTCCCGACGCCGCTCCAGGAGCGGTATCGGCCCTACATCCACGGTCACCGGCTACGACGCGAGATCAAGGCGACCCAGCTCGTCAACCAGATGGTCAACCTGTCGGGCATCTCGTACGACCACCGCATGACCGAGGACTCCGGGGCATCGGTCACCGACGTCGCCCGGGCGTGGCTCGTCACCCGTGAGGTGCTCGACTTCCCGGCCTGGTGGGCCGAGATCGACCACCTCGAGCACATGGCCCTCGACGACCAGCTCGCGATGTACCTCGATTGTCGGCGGACCGCCGAACGGTGCTCGATGTGGTTCCTCCGTCATCGGCGACCTCCGGTCGACGTCGCCGCCGAGGTGGCCCGGTTCCGCGAACCCGTACGCGCCCTCGCCGACGACCTCCACGAGCGGTTGCGTGGCCCGATCGCGGAGGCGATGGCCGACCTCGCCGATCAGCGGCGGGCCCAGGGCGTGCCCGACTCGCTGGCGAACCGATCGACGGTCTGGCGCGTCCTGCACACCGCCTTCGACATCGTCGAACTGGCACGCCGGTTCGACATCGACCACGAGGTCGTCGCCGACACGTACTGGGAGATCTTCGCCCGACTCGAGTTGCTCTGGGTCTGGGAGGCGATCGGCGCCCTGCCGCGCTCCGATCGCTGGCAGACGCAGGCTCGCAGTGCATTGCGTGACGACCTCCTCGCGCTGCTGTCCGCGCTGACCGGCAACGTGATCGAGTTCGACGGCGGCGGCCGTGGTGCGGTCGAACGGTGGATCGCCGCCAACCAGCGCTCGGTCGACCGCGCGACGCAACAGCTCACCGAGATCCGCCGCGCCGAGAGCTTCGACATCACCAACATGTCGGTCGTGCTCCGTCAGCTCCGGAACCTGGCCCAGACGAGCGTGCGCGGCGTCTGAGCAGCGGGGATAGCGTCGGTCGGGCATGGCTGACGCACCCCGCTACCGATTCGCACCCTCACCGACCGGCATGTTCCACGTCGGTGGTGCGCGCACGGCGCTCCACAACTGGGCGCTCGCCCGCCGAACCGGCGGCACCTTCGTGCTGCGCATCGAGGACACCGACGAGGCCCGCAACCGGCCGGAGTGGACCGAGGGCATCATCGAGGCGCTCGCCTGGATCGGCATCTCGGCCGACGACCCGCACTTCGAGGGGCCGCTCTACCAGAGCCACTACGCCGGCGCCCACCTCGAGGCCGCCGAGCGTCTGTACCGGGAGGGGTTCGCCTACTACTGCGACATGACGCCCGAGCAGATCCAGGAGCGGGCGAAGGCCGAGGGCACCACCGGCTACGGCGGTTGGTCGCGCGATCTCGGCCTCGAGCCGGCGCCCGGCCGGGTGCTGCGGTTCAAGGTGCCCATGGGCACGACCGTCGTCCACGACCAGGTGCGAGGCGACGTCGAGTTCGACAACGGGGTCATCGAGGACTTCGTGTTGGTGCGCGGCAACGGCACGCCGGTGTTCATCCTCGCCAACGTGGTCGACGACATGTCGATGGGCATCACCAACGTCGTGCGCGCCGAGGAGCACCTGCCGAACACGCCCAAGCAGCAGATGCTGTGGACGGCGCTCGGCCACGAGCCGCCGGTGTGGGCCCACGTGCCGGTGCTGGTCAACGAGCAGCGCAAGAAGCTCTCGAAGCGGCGCGACAAGGTCGCGCTCGAGCAATACCGCGACGAGGGCTACCTCGCCGACGCGATGGTCAACTACCTCATGACGCTCGGCTGGTCGCCCGGCGAGGAGGAGATCCAGCCGTGGTCGGCGATGGAGGAGACGTTCCGGCTCGAAGACGTCAACCTGTCGCCCGCCTTCTTCGACCTCAAGAAGCTCACGGCGTTCAACGGTGAGTACATCCGCAAGCTTTCTCCGGACGAGCTGTTCGACGCATGCCGCCCGTTCCTCCCCGACGAGTGGGGCGACGAACCGTTCCGCTCGATGGTGCCGTACGTGCAGGAGCGTCTGAAGACCTTGGCCGAGGCGCCGAGCACGGTCGACTTCATGTACGTCGCTGACCCCGAGATCGACGACGACGCCTGGAACAAGGCGTTCGCCCCCGACTACGCGGTCCCGTTGCTGAGCGACGTCGTCGAGGCCTATGCCACCTGCGACTGGGATCACGCGACACTGAAGTCGACGATGGAGCAGTTGATGGAGCGGTACGAGATCAAGCTGGGCAAGGCGCAGGCGGCGACGCGCGTCGCGTTGACCGGTCGTTCGGTCGGTCCGCCGTTGTTCGAGGCGCTCGAGGTCATGGGTCGCGACGAATCGCTGCGCCGGATGCGCGCCGCGCTCGAGCGGATCGGCTGACGCCGCTTGCCCGACGAGTTCCCGCTCGACCGTGCGCTCGGGGACGACGCCGCCGACCGTCACGCCGCCGACGATCTCCGGCGCGACTATTCGCCCCGCGGTGAGGTCCGGATCGGGAGCGCGCTCGTCGCCCCGCTGCGGGTGTTCTTCGTGGTGGTCGGCGTGGTGCTGCTGTACTACGTCGTCAACCTGGCCCAGGTGGTGCACACCGGTGGTTCGCACGGTGCCGAACCGTCCGACGCGATCATGGTGCTCGGTGCGGCGCAGTACGACGGGCGTCCGTCACCGCAGCTCGCCGGCCGGCTCGATCACGCCGCGGCGCTGTACACCGAGGGTGTCGCCCCCACGATCGTGGTGACGGGCGGCAACATCCCGGGCGACCGCTTCACCGAGGCCGAGGCATCGGCGTCGTACCTGATCGATCGAGGCATTCCCGCTGAGGTGATCGTGCAAGTGGGGGAGGGGAACACCACCTACGACTCGGTGGCCGCGGCCGTGCCGGTGCTCGACACGCTGGGCATCGACCAGGTTGCGCTGGTGACCGATCCGTACCACGCGCTCCGTGCACGACTGATCGCCGAGGAGCTCGGGTTGTCGGTCGACGTGGCGTCGGTGCCCGACAGCGTCGTGCAGGGCGGGACGGCCTGGAAGCGCAATCTCGAGGAGGCCGCGGGTGTCTCGCTGGGCCGTCTCGTCGGTTGGGAACGCTTCAGCGAGCTCACGAACTGACGGCATTCACTCGGTTCCGTCGAGGTTCTCCACGACAACCGTCGCGGCGGGTTGATGCCGTGGTCGCCGCCGATACACTCGTTCCTCGCTCCAGTGGGGTGTGGTGTAATTGGCAACACGAGAGTTTCTGGTTCTCTTATTCAAGGTTCGATTCCTTGCACCCCAACCATCCGGGAAGCCGTGAGGCTTCGTCCGGTTGACAGAGCCCGACGATAGAGTCGGGCGCCGCAGCTTGGCCCGTTCGTCTAGTGGCCTAGGACACCACCCTCTCAAGGTGGCGGCACGGGTTCGAATCCCGTACGGGCTGCCAAACGGAAACCCCTGCCGATCCGGCAGGGGTTTCGTCGTTCTCGGGTGTCGGACGGACGTCAGCGGATGGTGGCGCCGGCGGTTTGCATCGCCTCGACGGCGCGCTCGCCGTCGCCCGGTTCGAGGTCGACCGGGGCGGTGGCGTCGACCACGACGGAGGTGTCGTAGCCGAGGTCGATGGCGTCGAGGGCGGTGGCCTTGACGCACACGTCGAGCGCCAGCCCGACGGCGACGACGCGCTCGATGTCGCGCTCGCGGAGCAGGTCGTCCAGACCGGTCGGCGACACCTCGCCGCTGTCGGGGTCCTGCATCGAGAAGCCGGAGTAGCCGTCCTCCCCTCCGGTGCCCTTGCGGACGACGGGGCCGTCGACGGTGAGTGAGGGGTGGAGTTCGGCACCCCACGTATCGCGGACACAGTGCACCGGCCAGGTGCCGCCGTCGGTCACGAAGTGCGGTGTTTCGGGTGGGTGCCAGTCCTGGGTGTACACGACGAAGGCGCCGGCGGCGCGGGCCCGTTCGATCTCGTCGTTGACGAGGTCGACGACGGCGTCACCGCCGCGGACGAACAGCGAGCCGTCGGGATCGGCGAAGTCGTTCTGGACGTCGACGACGACGAGCGCCGTGCGCGTGTCGTAATCGGTGGCGGCGGTGGGGGCGGGCGTTTCGGCCATCGCGTCCGATGGTACCCAGCTCCTATGGTGAGGTCATGACGTCCACCCCGGTCGGCCGCGGTGTCCTGCGCACCGACGCCTACCAGATCACGATGGCCCAGCTCTACCACCGGCTCGGGCTGCACGAGCGTCCCGCCCGGTTCGAGCACTTCTACCGTTCGAACCCCGACTACGGCGAGCACCAGGCCGGGTACTGCGTCACCGCCGGCCTCGGTCCGTTCCTCGACTGGGCGGCACGGACCCGTGCGACCGACGCCGACGTCGTGGCGTTGCGTCGCCACGAGGGGCGAACCGGCGCGCCGCTGTTCGACGAGGCGTTCTGCGACTGGTTCGCCGACGTCGACTTCGGCGGACTCTCGATCTCGGCGGTGCCGGAGGGCCGGGTGGTGCACCCGAACGCCCCGATCACGGTCGTCGAGGGTTCGCTGGCGGAGGCGCAGCTGATCGAGACGCCCTTGCTCAACCAGCTCAACTTCCCGACCCTCATCGCGACCAAGGCGTCGCGCGTCGTCGAGGCCGCGCACGGACGTCCGGTGCTCGAGTTCGGGATGCGCCGCGGCCCGGCCGATGGCGCCGACGACGGTTCACGGGCGGCGCTGATCGGTGGTGCGATCGGCACGTCGAACGCCGCCGAGGGCTACCGCCTCGGTGTGGCGCCGACCGGCACACATGCCCACTCGATGGTGCAGCTGTTCATGGCGCTCGGCGAGGGCGAACTCGGTGCCTTCGAGGCCTACGCCGACGTGTACCCCGACGATTGCCTGTTGCTCGTCGACACGGTCGACACCCTGCAATCGGGGATCCCGAACGCGATCCGCGTGTTCGAACGGTTGCGCCGGGGTGGCCACGCACCGGTCGGCGTCCGGCTCGACTCGGGCGACCTGGCCTACCTCGCCGTGCAGTCGGCGCGTCAATTGGCCGATGCCGGGTTCGGCGAGGTGTCGATCGTGCTGTCGAGCGATCTCGACGAGTTGCGCATCTGGCAGATCCTCCAGCAGATCGCCGACGAGGCGCCCCGTTCGGGCATCGACGCCGACGACGTGATCGCCCGGCTGGTGTTCGGTGTGGGGTCGCGCCTGGCGTCCAGCCACGGCGACTCGAGCCTCGACGGTGTGTACAAGCTGGTCGCGGTCGACGAGGGCGGCACGTGGCTGCCGGCGATGAAGCTGTCCGACAACCCGGCCAAGCTGCTCAACCCCGGCCCGAAGCGGCTGTGGCGGCTGTACGACGCCGACGGCACGGCGACGGCCGACGTGCTCTCGACCGCCGACGAGACGCTGGCCCAGGGCGACGATCTGATCCTCCACCACCATGCACGCAGCGATCTCGCACGGTCGCTCCCGGGGAGTCGGTGGTCGCGGAGCGAGGAGTTGCTGGTGCCGGTCTTCCGTGGTGGCAGGGTGATCGATGCCGTCGACGATCCGCACATCGGCGTGCAGGCCGCCCGGGCCCGACGCGACCACGACGTGGCGCTGCTCGACCCGGGCGTGCGACGCATCGTCAATCCGCATCTCTATCACGTGTCGATCACCGACGAGCTGGCCCGCCTGAAGCAGGAGC
>JAGQSS010000237.1 GCA_020439405.1 Ilumatobacter sp.
CCGACACGAACTCGTTCCTCGGCGTCACCTCCGACACCTGACCCGACACGAACTCGTTCCTCGGCGTCACCTCCGACACCTGACCCGACACCCGACCCGGTCAGTCGCGGACGGCTTTGCCGCTGAGGAAGTCGATGCTGCGGGTGACGGTGGCGGCGACGAAGCGTTCGAGCTTCGGGGCGGCCATGAAGCGTGCCGTCGCATCGAGCGGTGCCGACGCACCGAGCCGGACGGCTTCGTCCGTGGCCGCCACGCTCATCTTGACGGCGTGGGCGTGGACGATGAACGCCGTCGTCCCGTCGAGCAGCGCCTCGTGCTGCAACGACCGCCCGTAGTCGAGCAGGTCGTCCGACCGCGGATCGATCTCCGCCCGCTCCCCCACCGTGCTGTGCCATTCGTGACGGCCGGTCCAGTTGGCGAGGAACGCGGTCCACAGGACCAGACGAACGTCGTCGACGGTCACCGGACCGCCGGCGACGTGCCACCGCGCCGCGTTCGCGTAGGTCATGCCGTGCGTGATGTCGAGCCAGCCGAAGTCGTCGTGGAAGTCGAGTTCGCCGTCGGTGTCGTAACGCAGCATGCGCTCGGACACGGCCAGCGTGACGGCGTCGAGTACCTGGTCGAGTGACGCGCCACCAGCGAGCGCCGCGCCGGTCGCGAGCGCGGCCTCGGTCCGGTCGGGTCCGAGCAGGGCCGTGAGCAGCCGGCCGTCGTCGGCCCAGTTCGGGTCGGGTTCGTTCGCCCGCTCGGCGAGATCGACCAGGTCGAGCCGGTCGACGCCGCGATGGAACAGCCGCATGTACGGCAGCTTGTCCTCACGCGTGCCGTAGACGATCGTCGGCACCAGATGCGGCAACACCGTGTCGGCTCGGTCCCAGCCGATCCGGTCGAGCAGCTGGAACGCCTTCTGGGCGTAGATCGCCCCGTGCCCATAGCCGAGCAGGTGGTCGCTGACGACGTCGGTGAACCACGGCTTCAGCGTTTCGCCGTCGGCACCGTCGTGGATGGCGGCGCGGAGCACGGCCTGGGCACCCTCGACGCTCTCGCCTTCGACCTGCCGCCGGAACTCACCGCGGGCGTCGTGCGGCACGGCCGGCAACGGGTCGGCGAGCGGTCGTTCGGGACGACCGCGTTCACTCTCCGCAACGGCGGCGATCGCCTGGACGATCGGCAGCGCTCGGTCGTCGCCCTCGTACTGGTCGACCATGCCGAGGCAGTCGGTGAGCGAGGCGATCGAGTGCCCCCACCCGAACTCGGCGCGCGGCGCACCGTAGGCGACCGCTTCCCAGATCAGTTCGCCGGGGTTGGCGTCGGCGCGCAGCAGCCGGACGATGTCGCGTGAGACCTGTCCGATGTACTGGCGCTCGATCCCGCTCCGCAGACTCGTCATGAGCTTCGGGCGGATCTCGGCCGGGTCGGGTTCGGAGAACTCGACGGCGAGCGTGCCGTCGTCGGCGACCGTCACCGGGTAGGTCCGCACGTCTTCCTCGCCGAGCACGCACGAACCGTCGTCCACCCGGAACTTCCAGTTGTGCCACGCACAGGTGATCAGGTTGCCGTCGAGTTCGCCGGTCGTCAGGCCATAGCCCTCGTGCGGGCACGCCTGGTCGAGTGCGAACACGCCGTCGCTGGTGCGCACGACGCACAGTCGGTGGCCGTCGATCTTCACCATCTTCATCGCCGGGACGTCGAAGTCGTCGAGGTGTCCGATGACGGTCTGGTTGCCGGTTGCGGTCGTCACGTCGATGGACGGTAAGACTTGAACCATGGTTGAAGTCAAGGGGTTGCGGCGATTCACGATCGGGGAGATCGCCGAGCGGTCGGGTGTGGCCACCTCGGCGTTGCGGTTCTACGAGCGGCACGGTCTCATCACGGCGGATCGGAACGAGTCGGGACACCGCCGCTACCACGCCGAGGTGATGCGGCGGGTGAGCTTCATCCGGATCGCGCAACGGGTCGGCCTGAGCCTGACCGAGATCGGTGATGCGCTCGCCTCGCTCCCCGACGAACGCACACCCACCGCCAAGGACTGGGATCGGCTCGCCCGCGCCTGGCGACCGCGACTCGACGAGCAGATCGCGATCCTCACCCGGATGCGCGACCAACTCGACGAGTGCATCGGCTGCGGCTGTCTGTCGCTCACCTCCTGCGGACTGTGGAACCCCGACGACGCTGCGGCCGCCCTCGGCTCCGGCGCCCGCTACCTCCTCTCCGACGAACGGCCGTGACGGCCGACCGGCGGCGTGGAGCCGCACGACGCGCGCCGGCTCGTCGATCGCGTCGGGCTGCCACGTCCCGCGCCATGTGACGCCGACGTCGAGGACCGAGCGGCACCACGACGGGACGTCGTCGACCGATCGGCAGAGGACGACGACGGGTCGGCCGACCCCACGAAACGGCTCGGCGGCAGACGAGTCGACGACGATCACCGCCGCGCGCCGGGTCGGACGCAGCTGACCGAGCACGTGCTCGCTGATCGCGCCCCGGTGCGGACCGACGATGGCGATCGCACGATCCGGCTCGACCGAGATCAGGACCGGGACGTCGTGCCGGCACCGTCGCTCGACCGCGGCCGCGACGGGGTGCGGCCACGTCGCCTCGTCGACGGGGCCACCGTCGCGACCGAGCACCGTCGGCGGGAGCACCTGCTCGGCCGTCCCGACGACGACCGAGCGCGGCCCACCGTCGTCGAGGTACCGGCGCCGACACGACGAGCGGACGCGGACCAGGTCGCGTTCGAAGCGTTCGAGTTCATCGGCCGTGTCGTCCACCGGCGCGAACACCGACGGCACGCCGGCGCCGTCATCGACGACTTCGACCGCCGATGCGACGACCTCGAACCGACTGTGGCCGATCTCGATCACCGCACCGGGACCGAGCCGCGTCGTGCCGTCGACCGGCGAGCCGTCGACGCTGAGTGGTGTCCGTCCGGCCGTCTGCAGGATGGTGACCGCACCGCGTTCGTCGACCGCGACGATCGCGTGATGTGCCTCGAGCGCCGGGTCGGCGACCGTCAGCGGCGACCCGACGGCGCGGCCGAGCCGATGCCGACCGGGCGGGAGCCGGCGTTCCCAACCCGCATCGGGTCCGGCCGTGCAACGGAGCAACGTGTCCATGCCGACCGGAAGGTCGTTCACCGGCCGTCCCGGAAGACCAATGGGCATTCCCACCGAAAAGTGCCGCTGACCTGGGACGGTGAGGCCTCACTACCCGCTGTGACCCGCTCGGTGAACGAATCGGCGGCGGTCCTGTGAGACCGCCGGTGAGGGTCGTCCGCCACGTTGGCCGCCATGTCCGATCGCACCGTCCTGACCAGTGCCCGCCTCGCCCGAGAATGGCAGCGCATGGCCCGCCGCCCCGCCCTCCTCCGCCGTGCCGATACCTGGCACCTCACCACCGGTCCGCTCCGCGACCTGAACGAGCTGGTGACCGCCGTCGGTGGCGGTGGCGACCGCAGTCCCGCGGCCGACGCCCGCCTTCGGGAACTCGTCCTGATCGCTCGGCACGACGACCTCGCCGCGCGGGTCGTCATCGAACGGCTCGTCCCCGGGCTCCTCGCCGGCGCCCGTCGGCTCCACCGTCCTGCCGCCTTCGAGGAGTTGCTCGCGGCAGCCTGGATCGCGATCCGGACCTACAACCCCGCACGCCGCAACTCGGTCGTCGCGGCCTCGCTGATCGGCGACGCCGAGTGGCTCGCGTTCCGCCGTCACGATCGCCGACGGGCCGCCGGCGAGATCCCGACGATCCACCTCGACCGGGCGGCGCCCGCCCACGACCCAGACCCCGACCCGAAAGCCGAGCTCGCCGACCTGCTCGACGAGGCACGCGCGGCGGGTGTGCCGGACGACGACCTCGCCCTCGTCGACCTCCTGCTCCGCAGCCCGAGTGTCGAGGAGGTGGCCGCAGAACTCGAGGTCACCACGCGCACGGTCCGGAACCGTCGCGCCCGCGTCGCCGCCAAGTTGCGCGACGTCGCGCTCGCCGCGTGACCGGTCGTGCGATCGGCGATCGGCGATCGGCGATCGGTCAGGAGAAGTCGGGTTTGCGCTTCTCGAGGAACGAGGCGATGCCCTCTTGGCCGTGTGGGGTGACGATGCCCGCCGCCATGACCTCGATCGCGTAGGCGTAGGCCTTCGGCTGGTCGAGGTCGACCTGGGCGTAGAACGACCGCTTGCCCTGTGCCTTCGACGAGGCACTCCCACGCGTGGCCCGCGCCATGAGGTCGGCAACGGCATCGTCGAGTTCGTCGTCGGGGACCGCCCGGTTGATCAGCCCCCAGTCGGCGGCGGTGTGGGCGTCGATCGGGTCGCCGGTCATCGACATCTCGAGCGCACGCTTGCGTCCGATCTGACGCGCCACGGCGACGAGCGGCGTGTGGCAATAGAGCCCGCCCTTGCCGCCGGGCAACGCGAAACCGGCCGACTCGGCAGCGATCGCGAGATCGCATGTGGCGACCAGTTGGCATCCCGCCGCCGTCGCGAGCGCGTGCACCTTGGCGATCACCACCTGGGGCACCTGCTGGACGACGTCCATCATGTCGGTGCAGACCGTGAGCAGTTCCTGCGCGTCGGCGAGCGACACGCCGGCCATGTTCCCGAAGTCGTGACCGGCCGAGAAGACGGGGCCGTTGGCGGCGAGCACGATGCCTCGCGCATCGGTGCGACCGACCATCCGGAACGCCTCGGTGATCTCGAGCATCACATCGAGCGCCAGGGCGTTGCGCCGCTGCGGGTTGTCGAGGGTGATCGTGGCGATCGGGCCGTCGGCCGCGACGTCCAGGTACCGGTACTCCATACGGCCAGAGTACGGTCCCCGGCGGACGCGGTCGAGGCGTGGCACACCGGGTGTCATCCACCGCGACGAGGGAGGCTCCGCCGTGCAGTTCGGGATCATGTTCGCCAACACCGGGTTCGGGTCGTCGCCCGATGGCGCCAGGGCGGTGGTGCAGGCGGCCGAGGCCGGCGGCATCACCACGGCGTGGACGGTCGAGCACGTCGTCGTGCCGTCGGGCTACGAGTCGAAGTACCCGTACGACGCGAGCGGCAAGATGGCGGGAGGCGCCGAGGACTTCGATCTCCCCGATCCCCTGATCTGGCTGACGTGGGCCGCCGCACACACGACCACCCTCCGGCTCGGCACCGGGATCCTCATCGCGACCCAGCGCAACCCGGTCGTCACGGCCAAGGCGGTCGCCAGCCTCGATCATCTGTCGGGCGGCCGGCTCGATCTCGGGGTCGGCGTCGGCTGGCTCCAGGAGGAGTTCGACGCGCTCGGGGTGCCGTTCGCTGCACGCGGGCGTCGTCTCGACGAGTACATCGACGCGATGCGGGCGCTGTGGACCGACGACAAGGCCAGCTTCCACGGCGAGTTCGTCGACTTCGCCGACTGCATCATGCGGCCGCGCCCGGTGAACGGCAGCATCCCGGTCGTGATCGGTGGGCACTCCGACGCCGCCGCCCGACGCGCCGGCACTCGCGGCGACGCCTTCTTCCCCGGCTCGGGTTCGACCGAGGAGCTCGCGCATCTGATCGAGGTCATGAAGCGGGCCGCCGACGAGGCCGGCCGCGACGGCGACGCGATCGCCGTCTACGCGGGTGCGGGCGCGAAGCCCGGACCGAAGCTCGATGCCCGCATCGAGTCGCTCGCCGAGTTGGGCGTCAGCCAGGCGGTCCTGCCGACGTTCCCGCCCGACATGCTGGCCGACATCGGCCGCGACCTCGTCAGCCGTTA
>JAGQSS010000238.1:0-4176 GCA_020439405.1 Ilumatobacter sp.
CGATGCCGACCCGTCGACGCACGGCGTTGGCGTCGGTGTTGCGGGCGGTGATGTCGACCGCGTCGAGGTGGATCGAACCGGCATCGATCGGATCGAGCAGGTCGATGCACCGCAGGAGGGTCGACTTGCCCGACCCGGACGGGCCGATCAGGCAGACGACCTCGTGCTCCTCGACGTCGAAGGTCATCCCGTCGAGGACCACCTTGTCGCCGTAGGTCTTGTGCACGTCGCGGATCTGCAGCTTCGCCGTCATCGCCCACCCCCGAAGGTCACGCCATCAATTCTGTGGAAGCGATCATGACGGCGCACGGCGTCGTGGCTTCCACAAAACCCCGACACACCCTTTGCGGAAGCGCGAACGCCCACCGCGGGCATGATCGCTTCCACAAAATGAGCAAGGAGGGGCGGCATGGTCAGACTTGGGTTTGGGAGCGGCGGGCTCGGTCTCGGGCGACGTACCAGTCGACGAAGCGGGTGAGCGGGATCGAGATGGCGAGGAACAACACGGCGGCGACCACGTACGACGTGTAGTTGAAGGTGCGGGTCGTGTAGATCTGCGCCTCACGCACCGCATCGCGCACGCCCAACACGGCGATCAGCGCGACGTCCTTCTGGAGCGAGACGACGGTGTTCATCAGGGCGGGCACCACGTTGCGGATCGCCTGCGGCAGGATCGCGTACCGCAGCGACTGCCACTGGGTCAGCCCGAGCGCACGGGCCGACGAGCGCTGGCTCTCGGGCACGGCGTCGATACCCGACCGGTAGATCTCGGCGGTGTAGGCGGCGTAGCTCAGGGTGAGCGCCACCATGCCCCAGAAGGTGGAGCTGTTCGGCAGCCCGCTGATGTCGAGCGCCGGCACACCGAAGCCGAGCAGCAGGATCAGCAGGATCAGGGGGATGCCGCGGAAGACGTCGGTGAAGATGACGGCGAGCAGGCGGATCGGGAAGAACGCCGGCCCGCGCAGACTGCGCATCACGGCGACGATCAACGCCACGATCGGGATCGTCAGCATCGAGTAGATGAACAGCTCGATGTTGAGCCAGAAACCGTCGACGACGAGCGGCCAGCTCGTGCGGAAGTCGTCCGGGTTGAAGAACTGGTCGCGAACCCGCGGCCAGTTGGGACTGTTGACGACGAGCAGGAACCCGACGCCGAAGAACAGCACCGTCGACAGGACGGCGATGATGCCGGCACGTGCGCCTTCCTGGCGCAACATGTCGGAGGTCGACTCGAAGAACGAGCGACGACGCGGGAGCCCACCCGGCACCCCGGCGGGGTGCGGATCGGGTGCGCTCACCGCGTCGTCCTCATGTTCGGGTCGGTCGCTCAGTTCGTGAGCGTCGGGATGTCGCCGCCGGCGGCGAGCCACTCGGCTTCGAGCGCCTCGAGGGTGCCGTCCTCACGCAGCGCCGACAGCGCCTCGTTCACGCACGGCACCAGCGGGCTGCCATCTTCGAACAGCATGCCGAGCTCGTCGGGCGTGCCGGTCTCGGGCAGGATGCCGATGATCGACGCGTCGGTGATCTCGACGGCGGTGATGTAGTAGGCGGTCGGCAGGTCGAACACGATCGCGTCGACCTGGCCGGCGTCGAACGCGGCCTTGGCGGCCGAGTTGTCGTCGTACACCTGGACGTCGCCGTCGGGGTCGATGACCGCCTCGGCGTAGTCGAGGCTGGTCGTGCCGATGGCGGCGCCGATGCGGAGCGGCTTCAGGTCGGCGATGGTCGTCGCCGACGCGGCCGGCGAGTCGGCGGCACCGATGATCGCCTGGTCGACCGAGTAGTAGCCGTCGGAGAAGTCGACGACCTCGTCACGCTCCGGGGTGATCGAGTACTGCTGGATGTTGAAGTCCCAGTCCTTCGAGCCCGGGGCGATGACCTCGTCGAAGCCGGTGCGAACGAACGTGACCTGGTCGGCGGTGAAGCCCATCTGCTCGGCGAGCGCGAACACGAGCGCACCCTCGTAGCCGGTGCCCGTCGTCGGGTCGTCGAAGTCGTCCTCGCCGGCGCCCATCCACGGCGGGAACACCGTCTCACCGGTCGCGACGGTGAGCATGCCCTCCTGCACGAGCGGGAGCGGGTCGCACGCGCCGGCGGCCGCTTCGGTCGTGTCGGGGGTCGTGACGGCCGACGTTTCGGCCGGCTCGTCGGCCGGCTCCTCCGACGGTTCGTCGGCGGCGGCCGTCGTCTCGGCCGGTTCGTCGGCGGTGGTGTCGTCGTCGTCGTCGCCACACGCTGCTGCGACGAGCGTGAGTGCGAGCACTCCCGCTGCCAGTGATCGTGCCTTCATGGTTCCTCCCTATCGGCCGATTCGTGAAGAGCCGGATTGTAATGGGGGTGTGTCCCGATGTGCCGGGCGCAATCCGACACACGCCACACCCCGGTCTTGCTACCTTTCGAGGGATGCGAGGCGGACGGATCGTTGTGGTGACGGTCGCGTGCGCGCTCGCGGTCGTGGCGTGCGGCGGCAACGACGGCGAGGACGGTGGCGACGCGACGGCGCCGACCGATCCGACGTCGGTGCCGGTGACCGCGGCACCGACCACCGCACCCCCGCCCACCGACACGGCTCCGCCGAGCACCACGGTGCGCTCGACCGTGGCGACCACGCCGCCGTCGACCACCACACCGCCGCCCTTCGTCACCCCGACACACACCCGGATCGTGGTGACGGGCGACGAAGAGATGGTGTTCGACTGGACCGACGACCGGTGCGAGGACGAGAGCATCCCCGACATCGCGGCCCGGGCGTTCCGGTCGTCCGACGGCCTCGTCCACCTGACGATCGGCCACTGGAACACGTACCGGATGAGCGGCCCGACGCTCGACGAGGTGGTGAGCGATTGCTCGGCGCCGATCCTGACCTCGCCGTTCGACCCCGACCCGGCGGCGTTCGCCGACTCGTGGTGGATCGGGTCGCCGTACACCGCCGACGGCCAGACCGTCTATGCCGTCGTCCACAACGAGTACCGCGGCGACACCCACGCGACCGCCCGCCCCGACCAGTGCGAGTCGGGTGAGCGACTCCCCTGCCTCGACACGTCGTTCGTCATGGTCGTCTCGACCGACGGCGGACGCACCTTCGCCCCCGTCGCCGCACCGCCCGGCCACATGATCGCCACGCTGCCCTACACGTATCGCGACGACACGGTGCCGTCGGGCATCCGCCAGCCAAGCAACGTCGTCCGGCACAGCGACGGCTTCTACTACCTGTTCGGCAACGTGAGCGATCAGCCCGCCGAGGTGCAGTGGGTGTGCGCGATGCGCACCGACGATCTCGCCAATCCGGCGGCGTGGCGCTACTGGGACGGCGCCGGGTTCACCGGCGAATGGCTCGACCCGTACACCGAGGCGGCGACGGCAGGCGACAAGTGCGCACCGCTCGCCGACGCCGAACTGGCCGGATCGGTCCAGGAGAGCGTCGTCTACGACGAGGTTCTCGGCGGCTACGTGATGGTCGGCATCAGCGCCGACACCGTGTCGTACGAGGACGAGTGGGGCGTCTACTACGCCACCTCGAGCAACCTCGTCGACTGGACGCTGCGCGAACTGCTCATCGAACTGCCGTCGGGCGGCGCGGTCGACGACCCCGACCGCGACAGCTACTACGCCTATCCGGCGATCATCGACCCCGACAGCGCCGACATGAGCTTCGGGACGAGCGACGGGCAGATGTACCTCTACATCTCGCGCTTCAACGCCGGCGGCGGCAGCCTCGACCGCGATCTCGTCCGCTATCCGATCGCCGTCATCGAGGAGGAGATCCCGGCGCCGGCGTGGACGTTCGACACCGACGGCGACACCGAGGGCTGGTTCGCCGACAACGACCTCGACCCGTTCGAGGCCGTCGACGGCGTCCTGCGCATGGAGTCGACCGGCGACGACCCGTGGTTCCTGTCGGACGAGATCGTCGTGCCGTCGGCCTACGACCGACTGATCATCCGGATGCGGGTCGAGGACGCCGACGGACAGTACGCCCAGGTGTTCTGGACGACGACCGACGACGGCGCCGAGGACGAGGCGAAGTCGACGACGTTCGAACTCCGCAGCGTCGACGAGTTCCGCGACCTCGTGATCGACCTGGGTGCCATCCCCACGTGGGACGGCACGATCCGGTCGCTCCGGATCGACCCGCTCGAGTCGTCCGGCCGCCTGATCGAGATCGACAGCATCACC
>JAGQSS010000238.1:4272-5662 GCA_020439405.1 Ilumatobacter sp.
ACGTGGGACGGCACGATCCGGTCGCTCCGGATCGACCCGCTCGAGTCGTCCGGCCGCCTGATCGAGATCGACAGCATCACGTTCTCGCACTCCTGACGCCCGGGTCTGCTACGCAGAGGGCATGCGTTGGATCCAGATGGACGATGCGGTGTTCGAGTACGTGCAACGGCACGCGAACCCGTCGCACGAGCCGGTGAGCGAGCAACTCGCCGCCACGACCCGCGAGCGCTTCGGCGACCTGGCGGGGATGAACATCGGCCCGGATCAGGGTCACTTCCTCGAGATGCTCGTGGCGATCACCGGCGCGCGGCTCGTCGTCGAGGTCGGCACGTTCACCGGCATGTCGGCGTTGTGGATGGCGAGGGCGCTCCCCGACGACGGCAAGCTCGTCTGCTTCGACATCACCGACGAGTACCTGCCGACCGCTCGCGAAGCGTGGGAGGCGGCCGGTGTCGCCGACCGTATCGAGGTGGTGATCGGCCCGGCCGCGGAACTCATCGACGAGGTCGAGTTCGAGCGGCCGATCGACCTGGCGTTCGTCGACGCCGACAAGCCGGGCTATCAGGCCTACCTCGACCTCCTCCTCCCGCTGCTGTCGGAGCGTGGCGTGATCGTGGTCGACAACGTGCTGTGGAGCGGCGCGGTGGTCGGCGACGAGGCCCAGGACGCGTCGACGGTCGCGTTGCGCGCCTTCAACGACGGCGTCGCGGCCCGCGACGACGTGGTGGCCGTGATGCTGCCGATCGGCGACGGCGTCACGATGATCCGCCACCGCTGACGGTCAGGACGGCTCGATCGCCGGGTCGACGTAGCCGACCGATCGCTCGCTGACCGCCGCCGAACTGAGTTGGTGACCCAACACGGCCTGGAGGAACAGGGCGCGTTCGAACGCCAACACCTCGACGGGGCCACCGGGGTCGCGCTCGACCGACGGCGGGATACGAAGACCGAGCGCCAGCAACGTGGAGCCGACGAGGCCGACGCCGAAGACGAGGAACGGCACCTCGACGCCGCCCCACTCGACGAACAGCCCGGCGAGCGCCGGCCCGACGAACAGTCCGCTGGTCGGCAGGCGTCCGGGTCGTGCAGGGCAGGACGACGCCCATCGCCGGTCGCGTCAGCGTGATGGCGGATGCACCGAGTCCGGCGAGGAGGTACACGACAAGGGAGGGAGCGCCGGCCGCGATGGCGAGACCGGCCGACGACAGCGTGAGCGCCTGGATCGCGTCGCCGGTCGCCAGCACGCGGCCGCTGTCGAATCGATCCGCAGCGAACGATGCCACCGGGGCGACGACCAGTGCGGGGCACAACATGAGGAAGGCGACGAGACCGGCCTCGTCGACCCCGCCGCGGTCGTAGGCGTAGATGATGGTGGCGAGCCAGGTGCCGT
>JAGQSS010000239.1 GCA_020439405.1 Ilumatobacter sp.
TGCGCGAGGCCCGCGAACGCCTCGGCGTGATCCCGACGTACAAGACCGTCGACACGTGCGCCGCCGAGTTCGCGGCCGAGACGCCGTACCACTACTCGACGTACGAGGACGAGACCGAGGTCCGGCCGAGCGATCGCCAGAAGGTGGTCATCCTCGGCTCCGGTCCCAACCGCATCGGCCAGGGCATCGAGTTCGACTACTGCTGCGTGCACGCGAGTTTCTCGTTGCGCGAGGCGGGCTTCGAGACCGTCATGGTCAACTGCAACCCCGAGACCGTCTCGACCGACTACGACACCAGCGATCGTCTCTACTTCGAGCCGCTCACGAAAGAAGACGTGCTCAACGTGATCGCGGCGGAGCGGCCCCACAAGATCATCGTGTCGCTCGGTGGCCAGACGCCGCTGAAGCTGTCGGGCGAGATCCCGACCGAACTGGTCGCCGGCACGTCGGCGCAGTCGATCGACGACGCCGAAGACCGCGAGAAGTGGAACGCGCTCTGCGACGAGCTGAACATCCCGCAGCCTCCCGGCGGTACCGCGGTCGACCTCGAGCAGGCGCTGGCGATCACCGACCGGATCGGTTTCCCGGTGCTGGTCCGGCCGAGCTACGTGCTCGGCGGCCGAGCCATGCAGATCGTCCACGACCGCAACCACCTGGCGCGTGCGATGGACGAACTCTCCGGTTTCGGCAGCCTCGGCAAGGAGGGCGGCCTGTCGGCCGAACGTCCGGTGCTGATCGACCGCTTCCTCGCCAGTGCCACCGAGGTCGACGTCGACGCGATCCGCGACCACACCGGTGAGGTGCTGATCGGCGGCGTGATGGAACACGTCGAGGAGGCGGGCGTCCACTCGGGCGACTCCGCGTGTGCGATCCCGCCCCAGACGCTGCCCGACTGGGTCGTCGAGGTCATCAAGGCGTACACCACGGCGATCGCCCACAGGCTCGACGTGCGTGGCCTCATCAACGTGCAGTACGCAGTGGCGGGCACCACGGTCTACGTGATCGAGGCCAACCCGCGCGCCAGCCGCACGGTGCCGTTCGTCGCCAAGGCCAAGGGCGTGCCGCTCGCGAAGGTCGCGACCCGGGTGATGCTCGGGGCCACACTGGCCGAGCTCCGCGACGAGGGGCTGCTGCTCGAGCCGGTGTCGGGCCACGTCGCCGTCAAGGAGGCGGTGCTGCCGTTCAACCGCTTCCCCGAGGTCGACCCGGCACTCGGACCCGAGATGCGCTCGACCGGTGAGGTGATGGGCATCGACGACAGCTTCGGCCGGGCGTTCTTCAAAGCCGAACTCGCAGCGGGGAACGGTCTGCCGAGCAGCGGCACCGTCTTCCTGTCGCTCAACGACACCGACAAGCCAGCCGGACTCGTCGTGGCCCGCCAGATGCGCGAGCGCGGTCTCGGTCTCGTCGCGACCGAGGGCACGGCGGCGTATCTCCGCAAGTTCGGCGTCGAGGTCGATCGGGTGCTCGGCAAGGTCCAGGACGTGACGCCGGACGGCGCTGCCGAACCGACCGCCGTCGACCTGATCGCCGACGGCACGATCCGGTTCGTGGTCAACACGCCGCGTGGCTCGGTCGGACGCAGTGACGGGGAGCACATCCGCAAGGCGGCCAGCCTGCACCGGGTCAGCTGCGTCACGACCGTCAGCGCGGCGCTCGCGGCGGCGCAGGGCCTCGACGAGAGTCCGACCGATCTGCCCGTGAAGAGCCTGCAGGAGTACCACCGGCGATGATCGTCGACGGGGTCGATCTCGCGGTCCGTGTCGGGTCGGTCGAGCTGGCCGCACCCGTGATGACCGCGTCCGGGACGGCGGGGTACGGCACCGAGTTCGCGTCGTTCTTCGACCTGTCGACGATCGGCGCGGTCGTCACCAAGTCGATCGCGGCGTTCGAGTGGGCCGGGAACCCGGCCCCCCGGGTGCACCCGACCCCGCAGGGCATGATCAACGCCGTCGGCCTCCAGGGGCCCGGGATTGAGTCGTGGCTCGCACATCAACTGCCGAAGCTGCTCGACACCGGTGCGACGGTCGTGTGCAGCATCTGGGGTCGCTCGGTCGACGACTACCGCCGTGCCGCCGATGCACTCGCCGACGCCCCCGGCGGTGTGGCGGCGGTCGAGGTCAACCTGTCGTGCCCCAATCTCGAGGGACGGGGCAGCATCTTCGCCCACGACGCCGAGCTGTCGGCCGACGTCGTTGCGGCGACGGCCGGGTGTGGCCGCCCGCGGTGGGCCAAGCTCAGTCCCAACACCGATCGGATCGTCGACGTCGCTGCGGCCGTCGCCGACGCCGGCGCCGAGGCGGTCACGGTCGCGAACACCCTGCTCGGACTGGTCTTCGATCCCGAGACGTGGCGGCCGGCTCTGGGCAACGGCGGGGGAGGGCTCTCCGGCCGTGCGGTCCATCCCGTCGCGGTGCGGGCCGTCCACGACGTCCATCAGGCCCTGCCCGAGCTGCCCATCGTGGGTGTCGGCGGCGTCGCGTCCGGCTGGGACGCGATCGAGTTCCTGCTCGCCGGAGCATCCGCCGTGCAGGTCGGGACGGCGAGCTTCGCCGACCCACGCGCCTGCGTCCGGGTGCGGGACGAACTCGCCGCGATCGTCGCCGAGCGCGGTATCCACCGCGTGATCGACGTTCGCGCGGTAGTTTGATCGCATGGCAACACCTCCTCAGTTGACTCCGGAGCAGCGGGCAGCGGCCCTTGCGAAGGCCGCCGAGGCACGCGCCGCCCGAGCCGATATCAAGGCCCGCCTCAAGATGGGATCGATGAGCCTGCAAGAGGCGCTCGACTCGGACGACGACAACGTCGGCAAGCTGAAGGTGGTCTCGATGCTGGAGTCTTTGCCCGGTGTGGGCAAGGTGAAGGCCCGCCGCGTGATGGAAGAGATCGGCATCGCCGACAACCGTCGCGTCCAGGGTCTGGGAGCGCAGCAGCGCGCATCGCTTCTCCAGCAGCTTGGCTGACCGTCGGCTCATCATCGTCGTCTCTGGTCCCGGAGGCGTTGGCAAGGGCACGATCGTCGATGCCCTCGTCCGTCGCGACGAACGTCTGTGGTTGAGCCGTTCGTGGACGACGCGCGACCAGCGGCCGGGTGAAGCCGACGATGCGTATGTGTTCACCTCGCCCGAGGAGTTCGAGGCGCGCATCAGCGACGACGGCTTCCTCGAGTGGACCGAGTTCCTCGGCAACTACTACGGCACGCCGCGCCCCGACCAGCTCGACGACCCCGGCTCGCCCGACATCGTCCTCGAGATCGAGGTCGACGGCGCGCAGCAGGTGAAGCAGCAGTACCCCGAGGCGATCCTCATCTTCGTGCTGCCGCCGACCCGCGACGAGCAGGAACGGCGCCTGCGAGGGCGTGGCGACCCCGACGACAAGGTCCACGCTCGGCTCCGCAAGGCCGAGAAGGAAGAGCCGATCGGTCGTTCGATCGCCGACCACATCGTCGTCAACGACGAACTCGAGCGGACCCTCGACGAGATGCAGGCGATCATCGAGGTCGAACGGTCTCGCCGATCCGGCCGGTAAGCTGTCCGACGCTGTTCGAACTGCCTCGTACTGGAGTTGATGCATGGCCCAGAGCCACGACACGATGATGAACCCCTCGATCGAGTCCCTGCTCGGTCGGGTCGACTCGAAGTTCAGCTTGGTGACCCTCGCTGCTCGTCGGGCGCGGAACATCAACTCGTACTTCAATCAGCTCGGTGAGGGCCTCGGCCATATGGTGCCGCCGCAGGTGTCGTCGACCGCTCGCAAGCCGCTGAGCATCGCGTTCGAGGAGATCTCGGCCGACAAGATCGTGCTGACCGACGCGCCGGAGGAGTCCGAGGCGGTCCTCGACCTGCCCGAGGGCGACGCCGAGCTCGCCGACGGCGACAGCTGACCGTTCGATCGACACGGTCGTCTCGGCCATGCTGACCGGCAAGCGGATCGTCCTCGGTGTCACCGGGGGGATCGCTGCCTACAAGGCGGTCGAGGTGAGCCGCCGCCTCGTCGACGCCGGCGCCCACGTGGTGCCGGTCATGACGAAGGGCGCCGAGCGCTTCCTCGGCCCGACCACGCTCTCCGCGCTCGCGAGCGAACCGGTCAAGACGCGGCTCTGGGACGATCCGGAGACGCCGATCCCGCACACCAAGCTCGGCCAGGGTGCCGACCTGATCCTGGTCGCACCGGCGACCGCCCGCCTGATCGGCGCGTATCGATCGGGCTTGTCGACCGACCTGCTCACCAACGTGCTGCTCGCCACCCGGGCACCGGTGATGCTGTGCCCGGCGATGCACACCGAGATGTGGGAGCACCCGGCCGTCGTCGACAACATCGCGACCCTGCGCTCGTGGGGCGTCCACATCGTCGACCCGGAGAGCGGCCGGCTCGCCGGTGGCGATTCCGGCGCCGGCCGTCTCGCGGCGCCCGAGACCATCGTCGCCGCCGTCGAGCGACTGCTCGGTCCCCGCGACCTCGACGGGGTGAACGTCGTCGTGAGCGCGGGCGGCACCCGCGAACCGATCGATGCCGTCCGTGTCATCGCCAACCGCTCGTCCGGCAAGCAGGGCTATGCCGTCGCCGCCGAAGCCGCCGCACGTGGTGCATCGGTCACGATCGTGTCGACGGTCGACCGTCCGGCCCCGGTCGGAGCGACCGTCGAACGGGTCGAGACCGCCGCCGAGATGCAGTCGGCGATGGAGCGCCTCGCACCGCAGGCCGACGTGGTCGTCATGGCCGCCGCGGTCGCCGACTTCCGTCCGGCGACCGCCGTCGACCGCAAGATCAAGAAACACGACGGCGTCCCGGAGATCGTGCTCGAGCCGACCCCCGACATCCTCGCCGGACTCGGTGCGCGCAAGCCCGCCGGCCAGATCCTCGTCGGCTTCGCCGCCGAGACCGACGATCTCGCCGCCAACGCACAGCGCAAGCTGACGGCGAAGCATCTCGACCTGATCGTCGCGAACGACGTCGGGGCGGCCGCAACCGGCTTCCAGCACGACACCAACGCGGTGACGCTCTTCGCCCCCGATCAGCCGGCGGTCGAGGTTCCGCTCGCCGACAAGCGTACGATCGCCACCGCCGTGATCGATCGGGTGGTCGCCCTCCGCCGGGCCACCACCGACTAGAACAACACATTCCGCCGACAAGCACAGGAGAGCAATCGTGGCTCAGTGGACCTTTACCTCCGAGAGCGTGACCGAGGGTCACCCCGACAAGATGGCCGACCAGATCAGCGACGCCGTCCTCGACGCGATCTTGGAAAAGGACCCGAACGGTCGCGTCGCCTGCGAGACGCTCGTCACCACCGGCCTGTGCGTCGTCGCCGGCGAGATCACCACCGACGCCTACGTCGAGATCCCGAAGATCGCCCGCGAAACGATCATCGACATCGGCTACGACGACGCCCGCAAGGGCTTCGACGGCAACACGTGCGGCGTCATCGTGTCGATCGACGAGCAGAGCCCCGACATCGCACAGGGTGTCGACGCCTCCGAAGAGGTGCGTTCGGGTTCGGCCGGCGAGGATGCCCTCGACCTCCAGGGCGCCGGCGACCAGGGCATGATGTTCGGGTACGCCTGCAACGAGACGCCCGACCTCATGCCGCTCCCGATCTGGACGGCGCACCGTCTGTCCGAGCGCCTCACCGAGG
>JAGQSS010000023.1 GCA_020439405.1 Ilumatobacter sp.
TGCTCGTCGAGGAGCTGCGCCTCTTCAGTGTTCGTCTCGAAGCCGCCGGGCTCGCAGTCGACGCGCCGCTCACGCCGGCGCAGCTGGCACAGGCGGCCCGCATCCGCTCGTCGCCGTTCGCCGACGAGCAGCACCGGGCGCTCGCCGGATCGCTCGCCGCAGGGCTCGGCGTGTCGGTGGCCGACACGGCTCCGATGGCCGCCGAGGAGGCGTGGGATCACGTCCGAGTCGACGGTGCGGTCCACCGCACCTGGTGGGTCGAGGGGTGGCCGCGGTCGGAGGTGCCGGCGGTCTGGATGGACCTGCTGCTGCTCGGCGGTGCCTGCACGCGCACGGTGACGGTCGTGTTCGAGCCGGTCGCTCCGTCGCAGTCGGCGCGGGCGGTCGACGAAGCCTCGGTGGCGTTGGAGTCGGCCGAGGCGTCCAAGTCCAAGCGAGGGTTCCGCGTGCGCGCCGGCGAGCGGCGTGCCCGCGAGGAGGTCGAGCGGCGCGAGCACGAGCTCGTCGCCGGGCACGGTGAGCTGGCGTACTGCGGTCTCGTCACCGTGTCGGCAGCGTCGATCGAGGAACTCGAGGACGCAGGCGCCGACTTCGAGCAGAGCGCGGCGCACGCCGGGCTGCAACTTCGCCCGCTGGAGAGCCGCCACGCTGCCGGGTGGGTGTCGTCGCTGCCGCTCGGGCGAACCGTCGCCACTCGGAGGCGTGGGTTGTGAGGCTGCTGCGTCGAGCCGTCGGGCTCGTGCTGCCACGCCACCGGGGTACGACCGCGAACCTGTCGTCGTTGTACCCGTGGCACACCGGCCCGGGACCGACCAGTCGCGGCCCGTATCTCGGGGTCAACGTCACCGGCGGTGGCACCGGATGGTTCTACGACCCGTTCGAGCTGTACGGCGGTGCCCTGACCGACTCGAACGTCCTGATCGCCGGTCGGCCGGGCAAGGGGAAGTCGAGTGCGGTCAAGACGTTCCTGTACCGCGAGGTCGGTGTGTACGGGCAGCGACGGTTCATCGCCGTCAATGATCCGAAGGGTGAGTATCTCGCGCTCGGTGAGCGCCTCGGCATGCCGGTGATCAAGCTCCATCCCGGCGGCACCCAACGACTGAACCCGCTCGACCCGGCACCGGGCGACCGTGACGACGGCGGCCTGCTCGGCCGGCAACGCCTCGTCGTCGGGATGCTGTCGGTGGTCCTCGAACGCCGGCTGGAGCCGGCCGAGGAATCGATCGTCAGCCAGGCCATCGCCCACCTCGCCCACCGTGGCCGGCGCTTCGACCTGGCCGACCTCGCCCGCGTCGTCGCCGACCCACCGGCCGAGCTGCTCGGCATGAGTGAGTTCAGCTCGATCTCCGAGCTCGAGGTCCGCGCCGCAGCCGGGCCCGTGCGGTTCGCTCTCGGCAAGCTGGTCGATCGCACGCTGCGCGGCATGTTCGATGGGCCGACCAACGTGTCCGTCGACTGGGACCAGGGCGCCGGAGTGGTGATCGATCTCTCGGCAGTGTTCGGCGACCGCGAGGCACTGCCGCTCGTGATGATGGCAGCGACGTCGTGGCTCCAATCCGCCATGACCGCACTCGCCCCCGGGCGGCGGGGCCTGCAGGTCGACGACGAGGTCTGGGCGCTCCTCGCCAACGAGTGGACCGTGCGCCACCTCCAAGCGCGGCTCAAGCTGTGCCGTCACTGGGGGATCTGCAACATCCTCGTCTGCCACCGACTCTCGGACCTGCGCGCCCAAGCCGCCGACGGCTCAGCCGCGCAGAAGCTCGCGGCCGGTCTGCTCGGCGACACCGGCACCCGGATCTTCTTCCAACAGGCACCCGACCAGGTCGTCGACGCGACGGAACTGCTCGGGCTCACCGAACAGGAGGCACGCCACTTGCCGCGACTCGTCCGCGGGCGCGCACTCTGGCGGGTGGGGGAGCACGCGGCGATCGTCCACCATGTCCTGTCGCCCGCCGAGGACTTCTGCGACACCGACTCGAACATGGCGGCGTAGACCGGTGGGCGTTTTCCGGCGATACGACCGCGATGACGTGCTCTCCCGCACGGATCTCGGGGCACTGCTCGACGAGCTGTGCGGCCCGGCCCGTGGACTGGGCCGCGGCGCACGCTGGCACTGCCCGGTACCCGACCACGTCGACGCCAACCCGTCCGTCACCGTGACAGTCGGACGCCGAGGGATCGAGCGATGGAAGTGCTGGTCGATGGGGCACGGCGGCACAGCGATCGACGCGCTGTGCGTCGCCAGGGGGATCGACGTCAAGGAAGCGATCGAGGAACTCGGCCGCCGCACCGGCGCTGTCGAGACCGACGTGGCACCACGACCGCGACGGACGGCTCGGCGTGTGCACGAGTCACCTCGTCTGCTGGCACCCGCAGCGGTGGACTACGTCCTGGCAGCCGAGCGGCTGTTGTGGCAACCAGCGGGCAGGCGGGTGCTCGAGTACCTCGTCGACGAACGGGGGCTCGACCCGGACGTGCTCCGGGCCAACCGAGTCGGGGCCGACCCCGGCCCGCGAACGCTTCGACGCGCAACTGGACTCCCCAAAGCAGGGCCTGGTGCAGTGTTCCCGGCGGTCGACGCCGACGGGGCGATCGTCTACTTCCAGACCCGCTACCTGACACCGGCCCGCAACCGTCCGAAGTACGGCAACCCGACCAGCGAACTCGGCGCCAACCCCAAGCACGGATGGACTCGACCCGCCGGGGGAGCGGCGGCCGAGGTGGTCGTGGTTTGCGAGGGCTTTCCCGACGCCTACGTCGCCAACGCCGCCGGCTACGAAGCCGTCGCACTGCTCGGCGCGGCGACCGCCACGCCTGCGGTCACCGCCCAGATCGCGCGGCAGACCGGGAGGCGTGCCGCGGTCCTCGCGCTCGACGGCGACGACGCCGGCCGGGCTGCAGCACAACAGCTCTGGACCGGCCTGCGCCGCTGCGGCATCATGGTGGTGGACCTCCCCCTCCCGTCCGGAACCGACCTCAACAGCTGGGTGCGTGCCGCCCACCAGGTTCCGGACCTCGGCCCGCCGCGGCCCGTCCCATCACCCGGACCCGCCGTCGCGCCCGCCCCGGCGATCCCGACCCCGTAAGGAAGGAACGATGACTGGGTACACCGGCTACTGGCTCGTCTACGTCAACGCCGCCAGTGAGGATGGCCCGCCGCAGCTCACCGTGATCCCGGCGGGATGCACCGAGCGAGAGCAGCTCATTCGAGACGCTCGATCCGTCTTGGCGATCGCCGACGCCTACCACGCGCTGCATCCCGGCCAGCGCATCGTCTTCTTCGGTGAGGTCACCCGCTGGCTCGTCAAGGAGAAGCAGACGACGTGGGGTGAACTACACGTCGACTTCGAAGTTGCACTGGCACACCTCGACCACCACACATCGAACCTCGTGCTGGACACAGATCTGGTGACCGCCACGATCATCGCCACGCCGGCGGACCGGGTTCTGGTCGCCGTTCCAGGCGGCGCCAACTCGGTCCCCGTCGACACGGCGCCCGTCAAGCAGATGATCCTCGACGTCGTCGACGCCGAGCTCGCTGTCCGCCGAACGCACCCTGGGATGCGAGCTTCCCACTTGAACGTCATTGGTGCGACCTGAGCGCACGGGCGCCGGTCCACGGCCCGTCGTGTCACGCGGGTGCGAGTTCGCGGGCATTGGAGGGCGTGGAGCTACGCAGCCACTCGCCAGTCTCGGAACTGACCGAGAGCCCGTCGCGCTCGCAGGAGTCGCTGCCGTTCGGCTCCGGTCATCTTGCCGGTCGGACCGTCCTCGGCTGCGACCGCTTGGACCAACTCCCAGTCGGGGGTGGCGAGGTGGCCGGCGCGCACGGCGGTGGTCAGATCGTCGAGCGTGATGCGGGCGATCGCCGTTTGCTCGAGGTCGATCGGGTCGGCGGTGACGTCGAGGTCGGCGGTCGGGACCACGCCGGCCGCGCGGTTCTCGAACTGTCGGTCGAATCGCCGCCGGGTGCGCGAGAGCACGCGGCCGAGGACGTGGCCTGGTCGGCCCGTGAACTTCGCTTCGGAGACCGTGATGTGGGCCACGGTGAGGTAGTCGTCGATCGTCGGCTCCCAGCGAAGCTTCGGATATCGGCGCAAGACGAGCTTGCTCAGGATCGGCACGAGCGCGCCGAGGGTGATGACTGCGGCTTCCTGGTCGCCGGCCTGGACTCGCCGGATGAGTTCCAGCAGCGTCGCATCATCGCCGTCTCGAACTCGCTCGACCGATGCGACCACGTCGGCGCTTCGTCGGGCGCAGTGATCGAGTTGGTCGAGCAGCCGGTTGGTCAACGGTGTCGAGATGTGCGGGCCTGGGTTTGGGACGTAGCGGTGTGTCATCCCACCACCGTCCGAAGCTCACCACCCCGACTACCACCCCGATGACCACCCCGTCCGAGGGCTGAGCAGGAGTTTCTCGATGAATCACCACCCCGACTCACGCGTGACGGCTCCCGAGGCCGCCCTGCTGATTGGCGCGGCGGTTGCGATCTCGTCCGGGCTCATCGTCTGGATCGGAGCCGCGCTGTCCGCCGCCCTTTCGGGTGAGCGGTTGACCGGCGGGCTGTCGGATGGGGTGCGTGCGGCGTTCCGCCTGCCGGAGCACTGGCGCGAGCCCGGTCAGCGTGGCCCACTCAGGCCGACCGTTCGGTCCTGCCGGGACCCGTGCTCTACTGGTTCTGCACCATCGTCGTGCTGGTCGGCGCGCTGCTCGCAGTGTGGGCGGCAGCGTGGGTGTGGCGGATGACTCGCGAGCGGGGCCGGGTCCGGCTCGGAGTCGAGACCCGAGCTCGTTTCGCGTCCGACGGTGATCTGGCACCGCTGATCGTCGAGCAGCCGGTGCCGTCTGGCCGGTTCGTGCTCGGTCGAGTGTGCGGACGTCTGGTGGCGACCGAGGATCGCCAGGCGGCGCCGGCGACGAGCAAACGGGTCGCCGCTCGGCAGGGAGATCGAGGATCGGTGGCGGTGATCGGGCCCTCACGATCGGGCAAGACGGTCAACGTGATCGCCGGGCTGCTCGACTGGGACGGCCCGGCCGTGGTCGTGTCGGTGAAGCGTGACCTGATCGACGCGACTCGTCAGCGTCGCGACGAGCTCGGCGAGACCCGGGTGTTCGACCCGTCCGGCGTCGCCGGACTACCAGCGCACGCGCTCGCCCGCTGGACACCTCTCCGCTCGGCTGGCACACCGCGTGGCGCGCAGAAGGCCGCCACGGCGCTAGCGGCATCGATTCCCCGGTCCGGTGTCGACGGTGGCGCCGACTACTGGGTGAAGCAGGCCGAGATCCTCCTGACCGGGCTGCTCGGTGCCGCCGCGCTCGACCCGTCGCGCACGATGCTCGACGTCGCCCACTGGGTGTTCACGAAGGACATCCCGAACAAGGGCGAGGAGAACGAGATCACCGAACTGCTGGCCGACGTGAAGCAGTCCGGCACGCCCGCCGAATGCCAGGCGGCCGGCGCCGCGATGATCCAACTCGACGCGGTCTGGAACCTCGACGAGCGGGTCCGATCCTCGGTCTACGCCACCGTGCAGACCGTCGTGCAGGCATGGCTCGACCCCGCCGTCCACCACTCCGCCACAATCCCACGAGGCCAGCACTGCGTCGACCTCGAGTGGCTCACCAATCAGAAGGACGGTGCGAACACGCTCTACCTCGTCGCCCCACTCGACGACCAGAAGCGGCTCGCACCAGTGCTCGGTGGCCTTCTCGGGGACCTCAAGGACCAGGCGTACCAGGCCGACATCGCCGGCACCGGCCTCGGCCGCCCGCTGCTCATGGTCGTGGACGAAGCCGGGAACATGCCGCTCGCATGGCTCCCCGAGGTGGCCGCCACCTGTGCAGGCATCGGAATCCTGCTGGTCACCATCTGGCAGTCGAAAGCACAGCTCGACGCCGCCTACGGCCGGCTTTCCGACAGCGTGCTCACCAACCACCTCACCAAAATTGTGTTCTCGGGAGCCTCGGACGCAGCCACCCTCGACTACGTCAGCCGACTGCTCGGCGACGAAGAGGTGTCGCACCGCTCCGTGTCCTACGACGTCGGCGGCGGCACCCGGCGCAGCGTCTCGGAATCGACCCATCGCGAGGCCCTCACCCCATTCCATCTCCTCCGCCAAGTCCGCCCAGGCGAGGCCGTGCTGATCCACGGCACCCTGCCGCCCGCACACCTGAAGGCCAGGCGCTGGTGGGAGGAACCATCCCCGAGCCCGCCGTCCAGGAGGATCCGTGAGACGCGCTAGATGAGGCTGACGCCGGGCGCGGTTCAGTCTGGACGACGAATCGATGGTGCGACCATGGTGACTTCGTGGTCGACCGGAGTTGAGCAGTTCGGTGAGCGACGGTGCCCTCGGACTACAGGGATGGCGAGTAATGCGATCGCGAGCCCAGCGAAGCCGAACGTGAGGGTACCCGCAATGGTGGCGATGCCGATCGCGCTGAGCAGGCCGAGGATCGGTCCGATGCAGCACGCGATGCATGCGAGCGCGCCGACGCCGAGGATCCGGCCGATACCGCCGCGCCTGGTGATGGGGTCAGCGGTCATCGGGGGCTCCGAACAGCGCGATGAGGGCGGCGTGTGCGTCGGGCGGTGCGGTGATTTCGAGGCCGACGCCGCGGTGGTCGATGGTGATGGCGAAGTTGAAGAATCGGCAGCAGTCCTGTTCGGCGGCGGCGAGTTGGGCGAGTTCGGTGATGGCGACGCCCGGCGCGAAGTCGAGTCGAACGCCGTCCTCGATCGCGGTGCGTGCGGTCACTGCGCCGAGCAGGGCGGTCTTGTCCTGGAGGAGCTGGTTCCAGGTGTCGATCCGGTCGCGCATCCGGTCGGGGCTGAGCGTGCACGCGGCCGTCGTGCCGGGCTCGGCGGCAGGCTTGGCGGTCAGCGCGACGGCGAACTCGCCGGGTGTTGCCTCGGCAGGTTCGCTGACGCAGCCGCACTGGTCGTCGCACGCACCGACCGGCCGGTGCTGTTCGAGGGCCGCAGCGGTACGACGGAGCTCGGCGGTGAGGGTGACGAGCTCGATGATCTCGGCCTGCGCGGTGGTGAGCTTGTCGGCCACCAGGGCGCGCAGACGATCTTGGATCGGTCCGCACTGTCCGCCGTCCCAGGCGGTTCTGAGGTCGGCGATCTCTTCCAGGCTGCAGCCGAGCTGCTTGGCTCGGTTGATGAACGCGAGTCGTTCGACGGTGTGTTCGTCGTAGCTGCGGTAGCCGTTGCCGGCTCGGGGCGCGGGTGGCAGGACGCCGATGCGTTCGTAGTAGCGGACGGTGGCGGTGGTGATGCCGGCCCGGTCGGCGACCTCGGCGATCCGCAACGTGGAGGACATGACCGCCACCGTAAACGTTGAAGTCGGGTGCAATGTCAAGAGGACGATCGGGCCGGCCGGTACCGTCGAGGTCGTCATGTCCGAGACAGTCCGTTCGATCCTGATCTTCGTCGTCGCTGCGGTGTTGGAGATCGGTGGCGCATGGTTGGTGTGGCAGGGCGTGCGCGAACACCGCGGGATCACCTGGATCGGCGCCGGGATCGTCGCGCTCGGCGCCTACGGGTTCGTGGCCACGTTCCAGTCGGACCCGAACTTCGGGCGGATCCTCGCCGCCTACGGCGGCGTGTTCGTCGCCGGATCATTGCTGTGGGGAGTGATCGCCGACGGGTTCCGTCCCGACCGCTACGACCTGATCGGCGCTGCGATCTGTCTCGTCGGCGTCGGCGTGATCATGTACGCGCCGCGCGCAGGGTGACGTTTCCGCCGTTTCGGTGGGCGGGACTGGCGCTGTCGTGCCCGTCGACGGGGCGTTCGGTTGAGCAGTGGAGCGTCACGAGATGCGTCGGCGCGTCGTGGCGGCGGAAGGGCGGCCGCTCACCACACGCGATCTCACCCTTGCTGATTCATCAGCTCATCTGTACAGTCGTGCAGATGAGTGGTAGCGCCAGTGGCCTTCGGGCTGTCACGTCGATCGAGGCGTGCGAGGTTCGTGTCATCGATCCGGCCAAGGTGGCTGCGACGCGTGATCGCTTGCCGTCGACGTGGGAGACCGACGCACTGGCGGATTGGTTCAAGGTGCTGGGCGATGCCACCCGGGCCCGGATCCTGTATGCGGTCCTCGAGGCCGGCGACCTGTGCGTGTGTGACCTCGCAGCGACGGTAGACGTGCCGGAGTCGACGGTGTCGCACGCGCTGCGCTGGTTGCGTGGCGCTGGCGTGGTACGGGCTCGCCGGGCGGGGAAGATGATGTACTACAGCCTCGACGACGAGCATGTCCGGATGCTGCTCGAGGTCGGTCGTGAGCATCTGCGCCATCGGGAGCAGATTCGCTGATGGTCCGCGCTCAACGTCAAGCCGACCTACGCGCCGGAGAACGGTTCCACCTGTCGCGCGCCACGTGGCAGGTCGAGTGCGCCGGGAACCACGACTGCCAGGAGTTGACCTGGTGAACGGACGAGGTGTGGTCGCGCTCGTGTTGCAGCTCGGCTTCCTGAGCGTCGCGTTCGTCGGGCGCACGATCGCTCACCGCCGAACGACGGGGGACTCGGGCTTCCGCTGGCAACGCCACGATCGATCCGCCCGGGTCAGCGGCGCCCTCTTCGCCGCAGCAATCGTGGTCGGGATCGTCGGCGTCGGCTTGGTGGCTTTCTCGGCCACCGCAATGTGGGGCGCGCTCGGTGGCCCGGTCTCGCTTGCCGTCGGTGTGTCGGTGTTCTTCGCCGGGTGCGCGCTGACGTTGGTCGGTCAGTCAGCGATGGGGACGTCGTGGCGGATCGGTGTCGACCCGACCGAACGAACGGAACTGGTCACGACGGGCCCGTTCGGTTGGGCTCGCAATCCGATCTTCACCGGGATGGTGACCGCAGCGCTCGGCCTGATGTTGATGGCACCGAACGCATTGACGCTCGCCGCCGTGATCGGACTGATCGTTGCGGTCGAGGTGCAGGTTCGTTCCGTCGAAGAGCCCTACCTCAGTACAGCGATGCCGGGCTGGGTCACGTACGCGCGGCGAGTCGGACGGTTCGTGCCGCGACTCGGAAGGATCGGCGACTGATGGGTGACGCCTGCTGCGGACCCGCAGAGGCCGCCGACGCTGAGAGGTCAGAGGCCGACGGGCGCCGCGTTGAGTGGCGCACCGTTGCAGCCGGCATCGCGGCGGCATCGTGGGTGACCGGCGCCATCGCCGAGCTCTCCGGCGGCGACGCGGTGGCGACGGTGGCGTTCGCGGTCGCGATCGCCGCCGGTGGCGCGACGTTCGCGCCATCGGCGCTGCTCGGCTTGCGCCGTGGCCGGCTCGGTGTCGGCCTGTTGATGACGATCGCCGCGATCGGCGCTGTGCTGCTCGGCCAGCTCGGCGAGGCCGCGGCGTTGTGCTTCTTGTTCTCGGTGTCCGAAGCCCTCGAGGGCTGGGCGGTCACACACGCCCGACGCGGGTTGCGGGCGTTGCTGTCACTGGTCCCGCCAACAACCATGGTGCGTCGCGACGGCGTGCAGGTCGAGATCGAGACCGACGACCTCGCCGTCGGTGACATGGTGGTGTTGCGCGCCGGAGCCCGGATGCCGACCGATGGTGTGGTGCGTTCCGGACGTTCGGTACTCGACGTGTCGGCGGTGACCGGCGAGTCGATGCCGATCGACGTCGCTCCCGGTGACCGGGTGATCGCCGGCAGCATCAACACCACCGGCACCCTCGATGTCGAAGCGGCTGTCGCCACCAGCGACAGCACCCTGGCGCGGATCGTGCACGCGGTGGAAGAGGCCCAGGACCGCAAGGGTCAAGCCCAACGCCTCGCCGATCGCATCGCCCGCCCGCTGGTCCCGGCGATCCTGATCGTCGCCGCCGCAGTCGCCGTACTCGGTTCCATGTTCGGGGATCCAAGCGTGTGGATCGAGCGTGCGCTCGTGGTGCTCGTCGCTGCGTCGCCGTGCGCCTTCGCGATTGCGGTACCGGTGACTGTGTTCGCATCGGTCGGTGCCGCCACTCGTGCCGGGTTCGTGATCAAGGGCGGCGCCGCGATCGAAGCGCTCGCCACCGTCCGAGCCGTCGCGTTCGACAAGACCGGCACCCTGACGCGCAACCGCCCTGAGGTCGTCGACACCGTCGCCGCGACCGGGAGCACCATCGACGAGGTTCTCCGACTAGCGGCATCCCTCGAGCGGTCCAGTGACCATCCGCTCGCCGCCGCGATCGTCGCCGCCGCACCCGATGTCCGTGATGCCGACGAGATGACCACCGACATCGGCGCCGGGCTCACCGGCTGCTTCGGCGACACCAAGGTGCGTGTCGGCAAGCCCGGCTACATCGATCCCGCCTCCCTCGCCGCGGACGTCGAACGGCTCCAGGCCGCTGGCGCGACTGTCGTGCTGGTCGAACGCGACGGCGCCACGATCGGCGCCGTCGCTCTGCGCGATGAACTCCGCCCGGAAGCTGCCGACGTGATCAAGCGGCTCCGCCACCGCCATCGGCTACACGCCGCCATGCTCACCGGCGACCAGCACCGCACCGCCACCGCGATCGGAGCTGCGGCGAGCATCGACGACCTGCGCAGCGAGCTGCTACCCGACGACAAGCTCCTCGCCGTCGAACAGCTCCGCACCTATGGCTCCGTGGCGATGGTCGGCGACGGCATCAACGACGCCCCGGCTCTCGCCACTGCAGACGTCGGCATCGCCATGGGCGCCGCTGGCACCGACGTCGCCATCGAAGCCGCCGACATCGCTGTCATGGGTGACAGCCTCACGCACCTGCCCGACCTGATCGACCACGCCCGGCGGACACGGCGAATCATGATCCAGAACCTGGTCCTGTCCGGGATGATCATCGCCACCTTGATCCCCGCCGCCGCCGCCGGATTGCTGGGCCTCGGCGCCGTGGTCGCCATCCACGAAGTCGCGGAGATCGTCGTCATCGTCAACGGTCTCCGCGCCCGCACCACGACCAACTTCGCCGCCTCGTCGCTTCCATTCACCTCCGCACTTCAGGAGCACGCACATGCCTGACCATTCCCGCTGGCGGGCCCCCGCCAAGATCGCCGTGCTCGTCGACGGCGCGCTGGCCGCCGCTCGCACCAGCGACGACCCGTGGCCTCCACTCGAACGAGCCCATTTGCTCTCCCAACCCTGGGCATGGACCCACACGCGGGTCCACCTTGCCATGCTCCGCCTCGCTGTCACCCAGCGCGATCCCCGCGAGATCGTGGGCCAAGTCATCCGGCTCGCCGTCGGCGGCCCCGGATCACTCGCCGCCAAGTATCCGGCCGGCAACACCGGACGAACGACTATGCGTCTCACCGAGACGGCGCCACTACCGGCCGACATCGCTGACACGCTCGGTCCCTTCACGCCGCCGCGCTGAACCGCCAAAGCGGGCCGTTCTGCCCTACAGCGCGGCGCCGTCGAGTGCGCACGATGAATCCGATGATCGATACGCATGAGCCCGCGGTTGCACCGGGGAGACGCCGGCGCCGATGGATCAGGTCCATCCTGATCGGTGCTGTGGCGGTTGCCGGCATTGGCGTCGGGGTGGTACTCGCCGGTGGCAACGACACCGAGACGCCCGCCGCGACGGCCAATCGTCAGCTCGCCGACATCACCCAGGCATGCACAACATGGATGGACGGCACCGGCTCGAGCCCGACCTCGGCGAACTGGTGTCGTGACATGACCGGCTGGATGAGCCAGCAGAATTCGAACGGCTCGATGATGGGGCCGATGATGTGGGGCGACTCCGACCAGGTATTGACGACCTGTCGTGCGTGGATGAACGCGAACCCGTCCACCGACCGCCCCGCCGAGTGGTGCGAGCACATGATGCGCGGCTCGCGGCCCCACATGAACGGCGACTGGGATCACTGGGACGAGTGGATGAACGGCCCGATGATGGGCGGCTGACTCTCCGGCACCGCTTCGCCGGAACATGTCCTATCGACGCGGTTGACGTCAGCGCGCGTGCCGCCCTCGTCCCCCCCCCACTACTCAACCTGGACCAGCGCAGCTGAGTCCTCCCACGGGTTTGAAGAGAGCAGGCTCGGATCTCGCCACTCCTGATGTGTGAGGTGGGCTCGCGGAAGTGGTCGGACATCTCCCAGGCCTTCGGATCGAGCGTTGGTGGACGTCTGGTCGTTACGTCGGGTGGGGACTTCCGGCCCTTGGATCCGCGGTAGTCGAGTCTTTGACTATACGAATATGGGATCAACGACGTCCACAGAGTCCGACTGCGCCCCCGAGCCCAGCGCGAAGCCCGTTCTCCAACGGCGCCGCTTCCTGGCGATGGTCGGCGGATCCGCGGCGGCCGCCGTGGGTCTCGCGGCGTGCGCCGACGACGGCCCCGACGGCAGCGTGGCCGGTGGGGCGGCCTCCGGTGCATTGCCCAGCGGCGGGGAGAACGCGATTCCGGTCTCCCAGGCCGGCGCCGCCGACCATCGCGGTGGCAGCGTCGTTCCCGAGCTGACTCCGGTGGCCGAGCTGACCGCCGCCGACGCGGACGAGGTCCACATGACGTACGCGCCGGCTGTGCCGCCTCCGATCACCCGCACCGAGCAGCGGATCGTCGAGTTCGCCTTCGACGTCGTCGAAACCGAGGCGACGGTGGACCCCGCGAACGAGGTGTCCGCGATGGTCTGGGGGTTCCGCATCGCTGGTGACGACTCGGCCCCGTTCATCGCTCCGGGTCCGGTGATGCGGGCGCGGGTCGGTGACCTCGCGCGCATCACGGTCAACAACCTCCCCGAGAACACCCAGCCGCACAACATCGACTGGCACGCGGTCACCGGCCAGGGAGGCGGCGCCGAGGCGACCACGGTCGCCCCGGGAGAGTCGGCCACGATCAACGCACGGATCCTGTACCCCGGGGCGTTCATGTACCACTGCGCGTTCGGCGACGTGCCCCAGCACATCTCCCACGGTATGTACGGCATGTTCATCGTCGATCCCGACGAAGCGCTGCCCGAGGTCGACGTCGAGTGGGCCATCGTGCAGTCGGAGTGGTACCTCGCCCAACCGGGCGAGGGCGGTCTCCCCGAGCTCGACCGCGATCGGCTGACGCTCGAACATCCCACGCAGGTCACGTTCAACGGCCGGACCGATGCGCTGATCGGCGACAACGCCCTGCCGATGGAGGTCGGCCAACGGGCGCGCATCTACATGGTCAATGCCGGTCTCAACCTCGTCTCCAACTTCCACCCGATCGGGTCGCAGTGGGACGTCGTGTACCCCGAAGGCGCCACGCATGGCTTCAACCGCGTGATCCGCGGGTCGCAGACCACCCTGGTCCCGGCCGGGGGTGGCACGGTGGCCGAGGTCGTGGCGTACGTCCCCGCGACGATCCTGCTGGTGGACCACGCTCTCGTGCGGACCTTCTACAAGGGCGCATTGGGTCAGATCGTCGTCAGCGGTGAGTCGAACGCGATCTTCGCCGGCAGCGACGAGGAGCTCGAGCAGGCCGCCGACCCCGAGCTGGCGGCACCACCGCCCGCCGACGGCAACACCGTCGTCATCCCGTCCGGCGCTTGGGACCCTGCCAATGCTGACGCCGCCTACACGCCCGGCGTGATCACGGTGCCGGTCGGAACCACGATCGCGTGGCGCAACGACGACTCGGTGCAACACACCGTGACATCGGGCAGCAGCGACGGCGCGGTCGGGACCCCGGACGGCGTCTTCGACTCCGGTCTGATGGCCAGCGGTGCCACGTTCACCCGCACGTTCGACGAGGCCGGAACCTTCGACTACTACTGCACCCCGCATCCGTGGATGATCGGCCAGGTCCAGGTGACCGACTGACCGGGTCATCTCTCAGTGTGCCAAGCACCACAGCCGCTTCCGTCACCATTCCGTTGTGAATCCGTCATGTGTTCGTAACATGCGGCGATGCGAATCTCACGAATGGCGATGGCGGTCGGGCTGATCGCGGTGCCCGCGTGGTCGGCGACGAGCGGCGTCGTCGATGCCCACTCGGCGCAGGACCCCGCGCGGTCGGTCACGATCACGGACATCGACTCGTGCCCCGTGCTGGGGGAGAAGGACTTCATCGACAGTTGGGGCGACCCACGCTCCTCGGGACGTCGTCACGAGGGTGTCGACATGGTCGCCGAGCGCGGCACGCCGGTCGTGGCGGCGACAGACGGAGATGCGGAGTTCAAGCGGAGCAATCTCGGCGGGAACGCGATCTGGCTCACGTCCGATCGAGGCGCACGGTTCTACTACGCACACCTGGACGCTTGGGCAGGCGACAGTCGTCGGGTGCGTGCCGGTGAAATCATCGGATACGTCGGCCAGACCGGCAATGCGCGGGGTGACCACCTCCACTTCGAGTCGCGGGCGGGCGATGCGGCTGTCAACCCGTACCCGCTCGTGGCGCCCGTCTGTCTCCCGACAGCTACGCCGACCGGCCCCGGGACGCTGCGTTCGTTGTTGCGATAGTTTCGAACGTCCGCGGCAAGGGTGCCAAGGCACGCTCGCAGCCACGTGCCAAGGGCCGGGTGGAAGCCGCTGGCGTCACATGGGGTCGGCAGGCCGAGTGACGAGCTCCGCTGATGTTGATTGCGGTGTCGGGGAGCGAACGAGCAGCGGGACGAGGAATGCGAGGAATCGGGCGCTGAGTCCCGCGCCGATGCCCAGCGAGATCGCAGTGGTGAGTCGCCCGAGCGCGGCCGGAAAGCTGGACAGGTAGAAGCCGGACGTGAACACGTCGATCCGGTCGAGACCGCCGATGACGACGAGGACCGGGCCTGCGAGCATCATCGCGAGGGTGGGTTCGGCGGTGCGACGCGACGCGTGCACGGCGAGGCGGAGAGTTGCCGCGAGTGCGAGGACGGCAAAATTGAACGCCCACAGCTGATTGGCCACGGTGTCGTCGATGAGCGTGACGTAGCCGAGCGTGTCGACGACCAGTGCCGCGGTGCCGAGCGCAGCGAGGAGCGCGGCGGCAGGTCGCCACCAGCGTGACCACAACGCGAGACCGGCGGCGAGCGCGACGACCACGGTGAGAGCGATCCATGGCGCCGGTGAGGGTGGGGGTGCCCAGACGAGGTCGCCGGCGATCACCGCCGCCTCGCCGTCGACGACGAGCTGGATCTCCCAGCGCTCGTAGATGACGTGGGCGCGATCGTCGGCGCGACTGACCTGTGGTGGCGGGGACGAGCTCATCCAATGGGTGCGATGGTCATGCCATTGGTAGCTGGCCGCCGAGGTCACGGGCTCCCAGTCGGGTTCGGCATCAGCGTCGGCGCTGGCGGGGAGGTCGACGTTCGCGTATCTGTCCTCGTTGAGGTACGTCGCGGGGGAACGGGCGTTGCGGGCGACACCGGTGTCGTCGAAGCGCAAATACGGCTCGCCCTGGTAGCCGCTCACGACGAGGCTTCCGCTGCCGGTCCAGGTGACTTCGATGATGCCGTCGAGGCCGATGGTGCGGGCCTGGAGCCCGTCGACGTTCGTGACATCGGTGATGCGGGTCCGGTAGTCGGAGGTGACATCCACGTCGGTGCCGCCGTGCGCCAGGATCGGCTCCGACGGGACCACCGTGGCGACGCACGCGGCGACACCGCCGAGCACGAGCAGTGTCGCCCGTCTCATCGCCCGGTGACGTCCACCTCGGTGACGAACACCACTTGGTCGAACTCGCCGAAACGGGCGGTGACGGTCAACGTCCACCTTCCGGCGAGGGGGAAGTTCGCTTCGTTCGTCGTGACGTGGTTCGGTCCGGCGGGGAACGTCGGGATCTCGACCGGGCCGACCTGCTGATCGGCCAGCTCTGCGGCCACAGTGATCTCGTCGGCCGGCTCGGCGACGCCACCTGCGGAGACGATGGTGACGTGCATCGTGGTGCCACCGGTGACTGCCGGCAGCAGGTCGATCTGGGCACTGAGGTCGTCGCGGACGGCGGTGACGGTGACGTCGACGGCACTGGCGGCCGTGGCCTGCCTCGGTGGGGTCGCTCCTGTGAGCCCCGCCGTGGCGATGAGGACGAGGACCATGCCAGCGACTTCGACCGACACCGTGCGACGCACAGCCGGCGCGATGGGACCTGGCGTCGCTGCCGCGGCACTGATGCTTCCGAGCGCTGCCGCCACAGGCGCCGAGACGGCGGCCGGGCGCCGGACGAGACGTCGGGCGAACACCGCGGCCGTGACGACGGTCGCGACCACGACGAGCTTGACGATCAGCCAGCGTCCGTAGGTCGATTCGGTGATCGCACCGATGTCGGCGAGTTGGCGCCAGCCGTTGACCGCGCCGGTGACGGCGAGTGCGGCGACGGCGCCCAGCGCGAACGGGGAGAAGCGCACGGCGGTGGGGACGGTCTGGTTGCGTTCCACGCCGAACGCCACCAGGCAGAGCCCTCCGACCCACAGCGCCATCGCGCCGAGATGGACGATGGTCGCCGCCAACGCGACGGTGACGTGGCGGCCGGACATCGAATGACCGCCGGCGGCGACGACCCCGAACAGTCCGGTGACCGCGACGGCGGCGACCGCTCGGGTGCCATGCCGGATGAGGGTGTGCCGCCATGGAACGAAGATCGTCAGCGCTGCCACCAGCATCAGGCGGAACACCCACCAGCGGCCCGACCTGGTGGCTGCGACCGCCGCCCAATCTGCGAACGACGAGCCGATCACGTCGGCTTGTGCACAGATCATGACGACCGTGCCTGCCATCGCGAGGTAGGCGCCGACGAACGCGACGTTGCCGACTCGGCGTGACGACAGGCTGCCGGGCGCCAGCAATACCGCCGCGCCGACGACACCGACCAGCGTCGCGATCCCGGCGTAGCTCGCGAACCGGCCCACGCCGAGCCAGGTACCGCTGCTCGCTGTACCGGTGGCATCGGCATCTCCGAGTCCGATGATCAGTTGGTCGATCTCGCCGCTTGCCACGCCGACGCTGAACACGAACGCACCGCTGATCGGGTGTGAGTCGGCTGAGACGGCCGACCAGGCGACGACGTAGCTGCCGTCGTCGAGCGGTTCGGCAAGCGGTGCTGTGATGGTGTCGGCACCGAGGTCCTGTGTGATCGGCCCGAGCGGGACAGCGATCCCGTCGGCATCGACCACACGGAGCGCGTCGTCGGTGGGGTCGACGGCCTCCGTGAAGGTGAGCACGATCTCGGTCGGTGCGATGTCGAGCACACTCTCGGCCGCGGGGTCGGACGTCGCCAGGTCGGCGTGCGCGCTCGCTGCGCCGGGCATCGCCAGCACGACGATTCCGGCCACGAGCCCAGCGAACGTCAGCCGGCACCAACGGCTCATCGATCGATCATGCCGCTCGAAGCTCCGGCGGCGCCCAGAACTCCGCCCGGCGATGCTTCGGGAACCTGTCACGAGGCCGACGTCCATGCCACACGGGTCGCGCTGCACGACCGCCGAGTTCCCCGGTACGCGGCAGCCATCATCGCACTGCCGGTTCAGAACACCCAGCTGGTCAGCGCCCCGTCGGCACCGATCAACATCACGGGTTGCTGCGACCAGGTCGTCTCGTCGCCGCCCATGCCAGGCGAATCGGACGGCATCCCGGGCAGCGCCAGCCCGATCGCTTCAGGTCGTTCGGCAAGCAGCCGCTCGATCGCGGCTGCGGGTACGTGTCCCTCGATCACGTAGCCGTCGACTTGCGCAGTGTGGCACGAGGCCGCGCCGTCAGGAATTCCGTTCGATTCCCGGAATGCCGCGCGGTCGGCGTCGTCGCTCATCTCGACGACGGCGCCGTGTGTCCGCAGGTACACGACCCACGAGCTGCAGCAGCCTCAACCGGGATCACGGCGGACGTCGAGCCGCACGCCGTCCAGATTCGTGTCCCCGACGATGACCGAGGACGGAGGGGCGGCAGCCTGGTCGGCACCTGAGTCCGTGGTGCCGGAACAACCCGATGCGGCTGTGGCACCGAGCGTGAGGACCACGACCCCGAGCCGGCGTTGAGATGCCTTCATGACCGTTGACGGTATCGGCGCCACCGCGGACACGGTCGTCAGGGCCCGATCTCGCATGGTGGGCTTTCCCACTGAGCATCGATTGTCACCGACGATGAGTCGATCCAACGATCGGGGATCGTGTCGACGACAGGTGCCCCGACATCCAGCTCCCAGCGGAACCCGAACGCGTCGGGGTCGTCCTCGAGCCGGGCTGCCACCGCAGCGACGAGGCCGTTCTCGAGGGTGAACGTCAAACGAGAGAGGTCGGCCGCGTCGCCGTCGGTCGCCGCGCTGGTTCGAGCCTCGTCGAGATCCACCCGGATCTTCCGGGACGTGCCGCGCTGCGACGCCGTCACGATCTCGCTGGCGGCTGCGACCGTCGAAGCCACCAGCTCGCGTGGCGAGGCAGGCAACCGATCTGCGAGCGCGTAGTACGACAGTGACGGTCCGAGTGCCGCAGCGACGTTGCGTCTCGTTTCGGATTCTGTTCGGTCGATCCGTACCCAACCGTCGCCGGTCTCCGCGATGGCGGCGGCGCGGACGAACGTGGCTGTGGGTGACCAGATCGCGACGGGTGGTCCGTCGTCGCGGGCGACCGTCATCCGACCGCCAGCGCTCCGGTCGACGGCGACGCGCACGGCCTCGTGTCCGGTCGCACATGCGAGTAGCCGTTCTCCATCTGGCCGGTCGACGAACGACCAGACACGATCTGGTGCCGCCGCGCCCGCGATGCGGAGCAGATCCGTGTCGGTCGGCTCCCGGGACGAGCAAGCAGCGAGGAGTCCGAGGACGAGCAGGAGCGTCCGGCACGCGCGCCAGCCCGTGTCAGACCGATTCCCAGCCGCTCGGGAGTTCGCGGGGCGCCCACTCGGCGTCATCCCTTGGCGCGTCTGATCTGCCACGCGACAAGGCCGGCGATCAGCAGCACGGCGAGGACGACGAACGCGAACACGACCGAACCTGCATTGGTGCCCGACGACTCGGTTGCGGCCGTGGTCGAATCGCTGCTCGGTGACTGAGTCGAGTCTGAGTCGACACTGTTCGTGGACGCTGGCGTGATCGACGGTGCGGCGGTCCCGGCGCTGGTCGTGGCCGTCGGTGTCGTCGTTGACGTGGTGGTCGGCGCTGTGTGCGGCAGCTCCGTGGTTGTCGGGGCGCTCGCGTCGGGAGGACTCGTGGTCGATGTCGGTGTCGCCACCGGTCCGATCAGTCGCATCGCGGGGGCGGGCTCGTCGAGGTCGTCGCCCGAACCGTCGCTCGGGATGTCGATCCAGCGGATCTCACCGATTTCGCAACGCTGGACGAACGGGAAGTAGACCGTGGTGTCGGGGGTCGGTGGGAGTGCCATTCGGACCCGGAACGTGAGTGGTTGATCGTCGGGCAGCGGGCCGCCCTCGAACGTGACGACGCGGTCGGTGACGCCGCCGGTCCAGCCGTCGGGCGGCTCGGGGGCCACCGCCGTGGCGCCTTCCGGGACCCGCATGTCGAGGCCGACCGTTGCGGAACCGTCGCAGCCGTGCTCGACGGTGAAGCCGACCGAGACGGAACTGCCGGCTTGGGCCTCGGTCGGGTCGGGGTCGATGTGGGCTGCTGCGACGCTCGGAACAGCGAGCACCGCCGCGACGATGACGGCGACGGGGATGAGTGGTCGGGGGTCGAGAAGGTTCATCTTGGCTGCTCTCTGTCAGGTGTGTCGGAGACGGTACGACGGATGGGACGGGTCGACGAGGGGTCGCAGGCGGCGAGGCGCCGGTCGGCCGGCCAGCATCCACACCAGGATCAGGCCGGCGACCTCCAGGACGTGGTGGGCTTCGCCGAGCGTCGTGACACGGCCGGCGATCGTGTCGGTGACCGCAGTGAACAGCATCGTTGCCGCCAGCGCGGCGACGATCGGCAGGATGCCGAACGCACGGGCCGGGCGCCATGCCACGTAGAGCAGCCCGATCGCCACCGCCGATCCGAACGAGCCGATGTGGCGTGCGTCGTGGATCGCGGTGGCTCCGTCACCGACCACGAGCCCTGGGATCGCCATTGCCAGTTCGGTGGCCGCCACGGCCGCCAACGTCCACCGCACCCACTGGCGTCGCCCTGCCTTGGGTGGATGTGCTCGCGCGAGCACGGCCGACGCGAGATCGGGAATCGGCTCGGCCATGCGCACCCGCAGCGCACGGGTCGCTCGTCCGACGTCTGACCACCAGCTCCGACACCCGGCGCAGCGCCCGAGATGAGCGTTCGCGGCGACCGCTTCGACCTCGTCGGCCTCTTGATCGAGTTGCGCCGACAGCACCATGCGGGCGTGATCGCAGTCCATGCACCCACGGGTGTCGCCGGGCCCCGTCGGAGTTCCGACGCGCCACCATCTAGCTGTCATCGAACTGTAACGTGCCGCGACCATGAACCGAGTCAGCCTGGATCGCCGACGCCTGGGAGCCGTGGTCGCGGTGGTCGCGGCGCTGCTCATCACCGGGGTGGCGCCGGCGCGAGCCGAACATGCTGGCGCGGAAGCGGAGCGTGCCGCGGCCGAGATCCTCGACGCGCGCGAGCAAGCGAACGCCGCGGCCCAAGCCATGTTCGACGCAGAGTCACGACTCGACACGTTGACCATCGATCTGGAGCGGAAGTCAGCCGATGTCGAGGCCGCTGAGCTCGCCGTGGACCAGCTCCGGCAGGGACTCGCCGAGCACGCCGTGCGCCGCTTCACCGGCGCGGCGGAACGCCCGATGCTCCTGCTCACCGACCTGGAATCGGCGTACGACGATGCAGCGAAAGGCGTCTACGCGAGCGCCGCGACGGGGTCGGAGCTGGTGCGAGCCGACGAACTCGAGGCCGCGCTCGAACGGCTCGACGACGAGCGCGAGGCGCTGGCGTCACAACGTGACGAGACCGAACAGGCTCGCAACCAGTTCGAACAGCGCCAGGCTGACGCCGAAGCACTGCTCGAGGAACTGCAGCGCATCGAGGCCGAACGGCTCCAAGACGCACTGGTCGAGCACGAGTTGGAGCGGCAACGACAAGAACGGTTGGCTGCCGAACGGCGCGAACAGGAACGGTTGGCTGCCGAACGGGCCGAACAGGAACGACGGGAGCAAGCAGCGCGTGAACGCGAAGAGCAGCAACAGCGCGATCAGCAGAACGAGGCGCCCAACGCGCCAGCGGGCGCCGGGGACGGGACGGCAGAGGGAGACGGCGCAGCTGCGCCGAGCGATCCGGGTGCGGGTGCTGGGCTCGTGTGCCCGATCGCAGGACCGCGATCGTTCGCCGACACCTGGGGGGCACCTCGATCGGGCGGTCGCAGCCATGAAGGCGTCGACATGATGTCGCCGGGCGGCACGCCCCTCGTCGCGGTCGAAGCGGGGACGGCGTCGTTCCGGACGAACCGCCTGGGCGGGAACACGATCTCGCTGCAGGGAGCGTCGGGCACCCGCTACTACTACGCGCACCTCAGCAGCTGGGAGGGCTCGAGCCGCTCCGTGTCGAAGGGGGAGATCATCGGCTACGTCGGCGCCACCGGCAACACGTCGGCCAACCACCTCCACCTCCAGGTGCACCCGAACAACGGCGTCTCGGTCAACCCGTACCCGTACGTGCGCGCCGTGTGCTGACCGATGCCGGTCACGGCACACTGCACCGATCTCGTCGGGAAAGACAGACCGTACCAACCTGATGTAGGCAGGTCCACGCGGTGTCGGCATCGGGTCCCGACGCGGCAGACTGGTCGGTGTGATCGACCTCGACCGTGTCGCAGCCGCCGCCCAAGCAGGCGACCGGGCAGCGCTCGAACGGTTCGTCCGCGCCGTACAAGGCGATGTCTGGCGCTTCTGTGCACACCTCACCCGCCCGAGCGAAGCCGACGACCTCGCACAAGAGGCGCTGCTCCGGGTGGTCGCCCATCTCGATCGGTGGGAACGTGGACCGGTGCTCACGTGGGTCCTCGGCGTCAGCCGAAACGTCTGCTTCGATCACATTCGCAAGCGGACACGTCGCCGCACCGACCCGGCCCACACTCCGCCGCTTCCTCCGACGCCTGACCACCAAGGCGTCGTTGCGACGACCCAACTCCTCGCTGATCTTCCGCCTGACCAGCGTGAGGCGTTGGTGCTGACGCAACTGCTGGGCCTGCCGTACGCGGACGCTGCCGACGTCGTCGGCTGCCCGATCGGGACCATCCGTTCGCGGGTCGCTCGTGCCCGCACCGCCCTCGCTGCGCAACTCCACCCCGACACCGATCAGGTGCGAGAGTGAACCGCACCGCGACCCGACCCACCGAGACGATGGACGGCGCTGTCGAGCTCCACGAACAGACTCTCTCCGATGAAGCCCTTCATCGGATCCTGATCGGCATGGCGGTTGCCGTGCTCGCGATCGTCGCCGGAGTCGTGTTCGTCGCCGGGGCGCGCTGGGCTGTTGCGGACACCACCGAGGAGCCGTACGGCAACGCCGACATCGGATTTCTCCAGGACATGATCGATCATCACGAGCAGGCTCTGCAGATCTCGCAGATCTACCTCGACAACAACCCCGACGGCACCGCCCGGTCGTACGCCCGAGAGGTGATCGTGTACCAACAACGCGAGATCGAGCGAATGGAGGCGTGGCTCGACGAGGCCGGCGTCGACCGCGGCGCCCCTGGCCGCACCGCAATGGGCTGGATGGGGATGCCCATCGCCGTGGAACAGATGCCA
>JAGQSS010000240.1 GCA_020439405.1 Ilumatobacter sp.
TGGACGGGCGTGCCGATGACCCGTCTCATGGAGTCGGAGATGACCAAGCTGCTCCACCTCGAAGACATGCTGCACCAGCGTGTGATCGGCCAGGACGACGCGGTCGTCGCCGTGTCGAACGCGATCCGGCGCAGCCGGGCCGGCCTGTCCGACCCCAACCGGCCGATCGGGTCGTTCATGTTCCTCGGCCCCACCGGCGTCGGCAAGACCGAACTCGCCCGGGCGCTCGCCGAGTTCCTGTTCGACGACGAACGGGCGATGGTCCGCATCGACATGGGTGAGTACATGGAGAAGCACTCGGTGTCGCGCCTCATCGGTGCGCCTCCGGGGTACGTCGGCTACGACGAGGGCGGCCAGCTGACCGAGTCGGTGCGTCGCCGCCCGTACTCGGTGGTGCTGCTCGACGAGATCGAGAAGGCCCACCCCGACGTGTTCAACGTGTTGCTCCAGGTGCTCGACGACGGTCGCCTCACCGACGGTCAGGGCCGCACGGTCGACTTCACGAACACCGTGCTGATCATGACATCGAACCTGCCGGGCGACCCGCGTGAGTTCTTCAAGCCCGAGTTCGTCAACCGTGTCGACGACATGATCCGGTTCCGCGCCCTCACCGAGGACGACCTGCGCCACATCGTCGAGATCCAGCTCGAACACCTGCGCAAGCGGCTGGCCGACCGGCGGATCACGCTCGAGGTGACCGACGACGCGATGTCGTTGCTGGCCGAGGCCGGTTTCGACCCGGCGTTCGGCGCACGCCCGCTGAAGCGGGTGATCCAGCGGGAGATCGGCGACCAGGCAGCGGTCATGATCCTCGAGGGCAAGGCGCCCGAGGGCAGCACGTTGCGGGTCGACGCTGATCGCGAAGATCCTGATCAGCGCACACTTCGCCTCGAAGTCGGCGATTTCACCGAAAGTTGACCGGACGTTGTCGGACCACTAACAGTTGATTCGGCAAGCTATTGATGTTTCCTTCCGCTCGCCCCCTCCAGGACTCCCGCCGTCTGGAGGGGGCGATTGGTTTTTCCGGACAGGTCCCTCGGGTCGGGTGTCGTAGGGGACGACTCGCCCCCTGGGCGAGGCGTTCACGGAGATCACCCGACCCGGATCGCCACGACAGGGGAAACCATTCGACACGCTGATCCGTGTCAGTGTTCGTGAGGGTGGTGACGACACACGACTTCGACACCGTGTTCCGCGAGGTGTACCCGCGGCTGGTGTCGCTCGGCGTGCTCAAGACCGGACGAACCGACGTCGCCCGCGATCTCGCGCAGGAGACGATGCTGCGGGCCCACGCCCGCTGGGACGAACTCGCGACCTACGACGCGCCGGCGGCGTGGTGTCGCACGGTCATGACGAACCTGATGATCGATCATCACCGATCGAGTTCGTCCGAACGGCGGGCCGTCGATCGACTGGGCGCCCGCCTCGCCGACGGGACCGACCACGACGGGACGGCGGCGTCCGCGCTCGACCGTTGGAACGAACTGGTCGCCCCACTCGGCGACCGGCACCGCACGATCGTGACCCTCTACTACGCCGACGACCTGTCGGTGAGCCAGATCGCCGCATTGCTCGGCACCAGCCGGGGCGCCGTGAAGGCGGCGCTGTTCAAGGCACGCCGGACGCTCCGCAAGCAATACGGGGTCGACGAAACCGGAGGCGACGATGAGTGATCGGTTCGACGAGCAGATGCGCGAGCTGGGGCGGGCGGCCCGCGCCGAGGCCGAGGCGGCGCTCGACGTCGACACCGCGCTGGCAGCGATCCACCGGTCGACCGGGACCACGTCGGTGGTGACGGCCGAACCGCCGCAGCGGCCACGAGTCGGCTGGTTGGCGATCGCGGCCGCCGTGGTCGTCGCGATCGGTGCGGGGGTGTGGTTCGCCCGCGACGACGGCGCCGTCGTGACCGTGACGCCGACCGTGCCGTCGACCGTGACGCCGACCGTCCCCGCCACGACGCCGCAGGTTTCCCCGACGACCGCGGCGACGACCACACCGACCAACGTTCCGGCGACCACCGCACCGACCACCGTGCCGGCGACGACCGCGCCGTCCACCGTGCCGACGTCGAGCCCGGTGCCGGTCGGCCAGGTCGTCCGCGACGTCGACTGGCGTGACCTCCCGTGGGAAGCGTCCGGCATCGCCGGGTCGTGCGTGTTCGGCGAGTCGACCTGCACCCAACTCGTCCACGACGCCGCCGGCGTGCCGATCACCTACGAACCGACCACACGGACCCTCGTCCGCCACGGCGTCCCCGAGCTCGCCGTCACGCTGCCCGCCGCCTACGGCGACGCAGGCTTCGTGGTGGCGACCGGTCCGGACGACGTCGTCTACCTGTCGGTGGCGCCCGAGGTCCCGGAGGAGATGGCGGCCGACGTGGTCGCCGTCACCCTCACCGACGGCGACGCCGGTCGCGAGATCGGCCGATGGGCCGGCGTGACCAACACGGTCGGCGACTCGTCGCTCGTGCCGACCGCCGACGGGTTGCTGAACGTCGGCTGTTGCGGCACCGACACGATCCGGCCGGCACTCGACGCCGAGGTGCCCGTGCCGTGGATCGACCGAAACGGCGAACCGGTGGCGCTCGAGTCACCGACGTTCTGGGTCCAGATCGAGTACCCGGCCCTCATCGTCCACCGTCGCAATCCCGACGGCTCGTCCCGTTCGTGGACCTACGAACCCGCGGGCGACTGGATGCCGCGAGGCATGCCGAACCTCACGGCCACGTTCGACGGCGGCTTCGTCGCCGCAGAGTTCGGCAGCGACGGCTCGACATTGGCCCGCGGCTACGCCGACGGTCGACTCGACCAGGTCGTGCTCGGCCCCGAGTTCGTCGTCGTCGACGCCGTCGACCCGGCCGGTCGCATCCTCCTCGGCGACGTCGCAGAACTCGACGACCAGTTCGCTCGCGTCGATCCGTTCGCGAACGGTGTCGCGGCGTGGGCCGGTGAGATCACCGTCGACACCGACGGCACGATCGTCTTCGTGGACGACCCGTCCGACGTGCGCGCCGGTTCGGTCGTGGCGTTCGTCGCGGCGATCGTCCCGCCCGCCGACGTCAACGAGATCCGTACCATCGACGCCGAACGGCACAGCGAGTTGACGTGGACAGTCACCGTCACCACGTCCAACCTGTTCGACGACTCCGTCGCCGCCGTGCGATGGGAACTCGAGGTCGCACAAGTCGGCGTCGCGACGTTCCAGGTCACGTCAGGTCAGGCGTCGCAGCTGTGCAGTCCGGGACGCGGCCCGGATGTCTTCACGACGGAGCTCTGCGTCTAGCGCACCGGGCCGGTCAGGCCCCGCTCGGTGCCGAGTCGGCGCGAGGCAGGGTGAACCGCAGGCGCAGCGGGTGGTTGCCGACCACGTCGAGCGACGCTCCGTCGACCTGCGCGAGGCGCCGGGCGAGCGACAGGCCCCGGCCGTGACGAGCCGCCGGATCGACCGGGCCGTCGAACAGGGTCTTCAACCGGGCCGGGTCGACGCCGGGCCCCTGGTCGATGATCGTGACGCTGGGTCCGTCGATCAGGGCCGTCACCGACCCGGCACCGTGCTTGAGCGCGTTGTCCATCATCACGTCGATCACCTGGCCGGCCAGGCCGCGCGTGCCGTGTTGGACCAGCGGCGGCGACGACGACACCACCATGCCGATGTGACGCCGAGAGTTGGCGTAGCGGGGCTGCCATTCCTCGACGTGGTGCTCGACCAACGCGACGAGGTCGAAGTCGCCCCGCTCACTCGTCGACCGGTTCCGGGCTGCGGCGAGCAACTCGTCGATTGTCGAGTTGAGCTGATCGGTCTGCTTCAGGATCGTGCGAGCCTCGTCGGCGATCTCGGGGTCGCCGCTCATCGACAGGATCTCGACGCGCATCGCGATGCCGGCGATGCCGGTGCGGAGCTGGTGCGTGGCGTCGGCGGTGAAGTGCCGCTCGTTGGCGAGCATCGTGTGGACGCGCTGCGAGCTGGTCTCGAGCGCCGAGCCGATGCCGTCGATCTCGGGGATGCGCGTGCGCACGAACGGACCGAGGGAGAAGTCGCCCTCACCGATCGCTCCGGCACGCCGTGACAGCCGTTCGAGCGGGCGGGCCAGCTGGTGCGCCTGCACCGCGGCCAGACCGGCGGCGGCCGCCAGTGCGCCGAGCGCCAGGATCAGGAGGGTCGACAGCTGGGAGCGGAAGTTCTCGTCGAGCAGCTCCGAGGTGGTCGAGACGGTGACGATGTCGCGGTCGGCGGTGCGTGCCTCCGCGGAACGGTTCGCCGCACCGTCGGCGGCCGGCTCGTCGTAGAGCACCTCGCCGTCGGCGGTGACGACCGTCAGCCCGTCGACCGGACCGAGGTTGGCGTCGAGCTGCGCATAGTTGGTCGCCCGACCGAGCGAATCGTTCTCGGAGATGACCGCCGCGATCGTGTTCGCCTGATCGGTCAGGGTCGCCTGGAGCTGGTCCTCGGCGGTGTTGTAGACGACGATGCCGATCGGGAGCGCGAGCGTGCCCAACACGACCAAGACGATCGCGAGCGTGGAGACGACCAGTCGGCGGCGCATGGCCGGTGGGGCTTACCCCTCGAATCGGAAGCCGACGCCGCGCACGGTCACGATCAGCGAGGGCGGATCGGTGTCGTCGCCGATCTTGCGTCGCAGCGTCGAGATGTGGGTGTCGAGGGTGCGCGTGGAGCCCCAGTAGTTCTCGTCCCACACCGTCGACATGATCTGCTCGCGGGTGAAGGTCGCATCGGGCTTGCTCATCAACAGGGCGAGCAGGTCGAACTCCTTCGACGTCAGCTCGAGCTCTTCGCCGTTGAGGTAGGCGCGACGCGACTCGGTGTTGACGCGGAGCGGACCGCCGGTGAGTTCGCGCGGGATCTGGTGGGCGACCTGGGCGACGCGGAGGCGGGCCTTGATGCGGGCGACGAGCTCGGCGAGCCGGAACGGCTTCGGCACGTAGTCGTCGGCGCCGGCACCGAGCCCGACGATGATGTCCATCTCCTCGGCACGCGCCGTCAGCATGATGATCGGCAGTTCGGGGCGCTCTTCGCGGACCTTGCGGCACACGTCGAGCCCGTCGATGTCGGGCAGGGTCAGGTCGAGGAGCAGGAGGTCGGGCTTGCGGGCATCGACGGCTCGGAGCCCGTCGCCGCCGGTCGAGGTGTGCACGACTTCGTACCCCTCGCCGCCCAGCACGCGCAGCAGAGGCTCGCTGATCCGTTCGTCGTCCTCCACCAGCAGGATCGTGGTCACGTCGCCATCGTACGCCACCACAACGGTCGGATCACGCGCGCACGCTCGCGCGATGCGCGCGAGTGCCTGGTCAGGGGGTGCGGCGGCGCAGGGCGGCGGCGTGGGCGGGGAAGCCCTCGTGGTCGGCGAGCGCCACGACCGAGGGGGTCATCCGGGCCAGGGCACGCTCGTCGGAGCGGGCGATCGCGGTGCGCTTGAGGAACGTCGCGGCGGTGACGCCCGAGCTGACGTTCGCGAACCCGCTCGTGGGGAGCGACGCCGGGCAGCCGATCACGAAGTTGGCGGCAGAGAACGGGGTGTGCTGGCCGATCAGGATCTCGCCGGCGTTGACGAGCCGGTCGACGACGGTGTCGACCGCGTCGTCGG
>JAGQSS010000241.1 GCA_020439405.1 Ilumatobacter sp.
TGAAGATCGGCGTCATCGACGCCGCCAAGGTGACCCGCTCGGCGCTGCAGAACGCGGCCTCGATCGCGGCACTGTTCCTCACCACCGAGGCGATCGTCGCCGACAAGCCGGAAGACGACGACCACGGTCACGGTCACGATCACGACTTCTGATCTACCCCGCACGTGAAACGAGCCCGGGCACTCGCCCGGGCTCGTTCGCGTTCTGGGTCAGGCCCCGGCGGTGCAGTCGAGGCGTCCGCTGCCGATACCGGTCACGATGTCGTCGGCGTCGATGAGGAACGTGGTCACGATCGCCCCGGACACCTGGACGCTGTCCTCCAGGTCGCCGATCATCCGCCCGTCCTGGGGCACGACGGCGAGGACCTCGGAGCGTGACGACCCGACGCCGGCACCGTCGGCGGCCACGCCGGAGGGCGGACGCGGCTCGGGGAGGTCACCCACCGGTGCGCTGGTGTCGGCGTCGGGGTCGCCCACCGTCCATGCGGCGACCCGAACCGTGCCGTCCTCGAACTCCCCGAACGTGATCCGGAAGTCACCCCACCACACGGTTCGGAAACGGGGACCGAAGCAAGCGTCGTAGTTCGGGTCGAAGGTCGCCGGCGTCGGCTGCCAGCCCGTGTCGGACGTCGGTGCGCCGAGGTCGGGTTCGAGGTCGGCGATGACGTCGTCGGGCTCGGCCGGCGTGCCGTACGACAGGCCGAACACTGTCGCGTCCTCGAGGTCGATCGCGACCGCGACGTCCGGCCCGTCCGGGACCGGTTGGGTGGTCGTCGTCGTCGGCGACGCGGTCGTGGTCGGTTCGGTGGTTGCGGTCGTCGTGGGCGTGGTGGTCGTGGGCGTCGGCACGGTCGAGTCGATGGTCACGGGTGCCGGTGGCGGGGTGTCGACCGGCTGGATCGCATCGTCGTCGTTGCCGGGCAGGACCAGCAACGCCAGCACGGCGGCGGCGACCAGTCCGATCGTGCCGCCGGCGATCCATCGCCTCGTCGTCGTGCTGGTTCGTTGGTCGGTCGGTCGGTTCAATGTCGTCATCTCCTCGATGGAGGGAGGTGGCGGACTGTCCGAGACCGCCTCGCCGACGAGGCGTCGGAGTCGTGCCTCGACGGGATCGTTCGGCTCAGACATCGAGCACCTCCCTGAGCTTCGACCGGGCACGGGACAGCTGCTTCTTCACGGTGCCCGATCGGACACCCAGCAGTTCGGCGACCTCGCCCGGCGGGAGGTCGCACCAATAGGTGAGGAACACGGCGGCGCGCTGCTGGTCGGTGAGGACCGACAACGCCCGACGTGCGTCGATCGCGACCTGCGACTCGGCGACGCCGGGTGGCGGAGCCAGTCGCAGACGATCCTGTGCGTCGCGTTCCTCGCGTGCCCGTCGTCGATCCCGGCTCCGGCCGAGGTCGACGCAGCGGTGGTACACCGCCCGGAACAAGTACGCGCGGAGGTGCTCGATGTCGCGATCGTGATCGTCGTCGAACACCCGGAGGAACGCGTCGGTGACGGCATCGCCGGCACGCTCGGGGCCGACCATCGCGGTCGCGTAGCGGACGAGTTCGTCCGCGTGCGCCCGGTAGGCCGCCTCGAGTCGTGTCGCCGTCATCGTCACACCCCTGGGACGGCACCGACGGGCCGTACGGGTGACGTCATGTGAGAGATTCCTCGTTGGTCCCGACGCGGTCGAAGTCGCGGCCCAGGCGCGAGGTGGTCCTCATCCGACCAGCTTTGCGACGATCCGCTCGAGCGTGCCGATGGCACGGGTGGTGACCGGTCCGCCGGCCAGGCGTTGGACGAGGCCGCCCGGATCCTGTGGCTGGCGATCGGGCCACGCTCTGGTCACGCTGAACAGCTCGCGTGGTCCGGCGGCGAACACCGACCAGTCGCCGTTCGTGGCCTCGACCGGCACGTCGAACGTCGGCGGCACCTCCGTGCGGAAGAACGTGACGAGCCGGGCAGACACCTCGTCGAACGGCTCCCGTCCGAACGGATCGTCGTCGAGCAGTTGCTGCAACTCGGTGAGCGTGCGGACGAACAGTGGGGTGGGGCGCCCGAGCAGCTGTTCGAGATCGGCCTCGACCAGCTCGACCAGTTCGCCGATCGACTCGGGGTCGGCGCGGAACGACACGTTGCCCGTCGAGATGTACGACGTCGCCTCGCTGCCGCCGGCCCGCTCGAACATGTCGAGCAGCACGGGCCGGTGGAGCCCCTCTCGGCCGATCATCACGGCGCGCACGAACGCGACGTGGATCGACGACACGTCAGTCGCCGTCGACGAGCTCGTCGATCGCGTCGGCCGCGTCGTCGAGGATGGTGTCGTCGAACACGGTGTCGTCGACCGTGGCGTCGTCGATGCCCAGCCAGACCAGCATCCCGCCGAACGACGCGATCAGCGGGACGATGACGAAGACCCACACCTGGCCGAGCGCGTTCGGGTCGGTGTCGGCGAAGATCGCCGCGCCGATGCTGCGCGCCGGATTCGCGCCGAAGCCCGAGATCGGGACGAGGATCAGGGCACCGACGCCGACGGCGAGGCCGGCGAAGGCCGCGATGGCCGATTCGGAGCGCCCTTGACTGATCGTCGAGAGCAGGACGACGGTGATCATGATGCCGATCACGAGTTCGGCGGCGATGACCGTGCCGAGGGTGGAGAACCCCGTGAGTTGGACCCCGACGTCGCTCGTGGTCTCCCAGCCGTTGCTGCCGACGGAGAAGCGATCGGCGTCGTTCATGCCCCAGATGAAGGCGGCGCCGACGATGCCGCCGAGCACTTGCCCGATCAGGTCGGTGACGAGCTGGTGGCCGGTGATGCCACGCGAGAAGAACAGTGCGAGCGAGAACATCGGGTTGGCCACGGCACCGATCGCGCCGATCGCCAGCGCCGTCGCCGCGCCGAAGCCGATGGCGACGCCGACGGTGCCGACCGAGTCGCCGGCGAGGACGAGCAGACCCGGTCCGGCCAGCATCACGAGCACGGTGCCGACGAACTCGGCGAAGACATTGCGGAGGTCGACCGAATCGCCCATCGTCGGCGAGCGTAGCCTGACGCCCGTGATCGCCCTCGTGACCTGCGCCGACGCGCGCCACCTCGACGCCGACCTCCCGCTGCTGCTCGACCACCTCGACGACGGCGCCGACGTGGTCGTCTGGGACGACCCGACGGTCGACTGGGCCGCATACCGCTCGGTCGTCGTCCGTTCGGCATGGGACTATCCGCGACGCCGCGACGAGTTCCTGGCGTGGGCCCGTCGAGTGGCATCGGCGACGTCGCTCTGGAATCCCGTCGAGGTGCTCGAGTGGAACACCGACAAGCGGTACCTGACCCGACTCGCCGACGCCGGCACCCCGATCGTGCCGACCGTGTTCGTCGAGGCCGGCGACGTGGTCGCCGACGGCGATCTGCGCGGCGACATCGTGGTCAAGCCGACCGTCGGTGGGGGTTCGCAGGGCGTCGAGCGGATCCAGGACGACCCGGCAGCCGCCCGGGCCCACGTCGCGGCGCTGCACGCCGACGGGTTCGTCGCGATGATCCAGCCGTATCGGTCGGCGATCGACGTCGACGGCGAGACCGGACTCGTCTACGTCGGCGGGAGCTTCAGCCACGCGTTCGAGAAGTCGGCGATCCTGGCCGCGCCGATCGAGTGGGAGGGGTCGCTCTACGTGAAGGAGCGGATCGAGGCGAGGGTGCCCACGGCCGCACAGCGGGCGCTGGCCGACCGTGTCGTCGGCTCCATTCCGCCGACCGCCTATGCCCGTGTCGACCTCGTGCCCGGGGTCGACGGCCCCGAACTGCTCGAGCTCGAGCTCACCGAGCCGTCGCTGTTCCTCGACACCGACCCCGGTGCCGCCGAGCGGGCCGCGAGCGTGTTCCGTAGCCTGGACCCGTGAGTCGCCGCCGGACCGAGCGCCTGATCGTCACCAAGGTGACCGCCGACGGTGTCCGACGCGGACCCGACCGGCTGATCGTCGAGGAGCCCATGACGATCCAGCTCGACGGTGTCACCGTGAGCACCACGATGCGAACCCCCGGCCACGACTTCGAGTTGGCCGTCGGTTTCTGCCACACCGAGGGGCTGCTGGCCGGCGCTCCGGTCGAGGCGATCAAGTACTGCGGGACGGGGAGCGCGGTCGAGACCGAGTTCAACGTGGTGTCGGTCGACACGCTCGGGCGGGCACCGGTGCCGACACCCCGGCTCGGCACCACGTCGTCGAGCTGTGGCTGGTGCGGGAGCGATCAGATCGACGAACTGACCGAGCGCTTGGCGCCGCTCGACCCGGCCGACCCGTTCGACCTCGACGTGCTGGCCGGCGTGCCCCACGCGGTGCGCGAGCAGCAGGAACTGTTCGACGACACCGGCGCCGTGCACGCCGCTGCCGTCTTCGATCGGTCGGGCGCCGTGCGGCTCGTGCGCGAAGACGTCGGGCGGCACAACGCCGTCGACAAGGTGGTCGGGGCGATGCTGCTGGCGGGCGAGTTGCCGGCCACCGACCTCGGTCTGTTCGTGAGCGGCCGCGCCAGCGTCGAGATGGTGCAGAAGGCGTGGGCGGCCGGTTTCACCGCCGTGGTCGCTGTCAGCGCCCCCACGGCACTCGCCGTCGCCGCGGCCCGCCGAGCGAACCTGATGCTCGCCGGCTTCGTGACCGACCGCGGCTTCAACGTCTACAGCCCCGAACGGGTCAGGTGATCTGCCGGTAACGGCTCGTTCCTCGCCGTCACCTCCGACACCTGACCCGGATCGGGTTCGCAACGTTTTTCGGGTCAGGTGCCGGAGGTGACGACTCGCCCTCAGGGCGAGGCGTTACCGGTGGTCACCTGACCCGGGGGACGGTGGGTCCCGGGGGACGGTGGGTCAGAGGACTTCGGTGATGTCGGCGAGGTAGCCGACGTAGAAGTCGCCGAACTCGCCGTAGATCGACGACGCCTGGTCGAACCGGAGGGTGTACACGACGTCCTTGATCGCCTCGAGGTTCTCGCCGAACAGCGTGACGCCCCATTCGTGTTCGTCGAGCCCGGTCGAGCCGGTGATGAGCTGCACGATGCGGCCGGCGAACTTGCGGCCACTCGAACCGTGCTCGTACATCATCTCCTTGCGGGTGTCGTAGTCGGTGGCGTACCAGTTGGCGTGGGCATCACGGCGCTTGCTCATCGGGTAGAAGCAGAACGCCGGCTTCCCCTCCGGCGGCAGTTGCGGGTATAGCCGGGCGTTGAGCATCTCCTCGGGGAGACCGGGCGCGTACTCGCTGACCTCGGTGATCGAGAGGTAGCTGTCGATCACCTCGAGGCCGGCCTTCTGGAGGCCGCTCTGAAGGTGGCGCAGGGTGGTGACGTCGGCCGACAACCCCATCACGGCGAGGTCGCCCTTGTGGCCGAGCATGGCGGCGGTGACGACCTGGCAGTCGTGTTCGCGGGCCCAGTCGATGGTGGCCTGGGCACCGTCGACATCGACCGATCGGCCGTCGGCCGGAGGGCTGAGGAACAGATGCAGGACGCACACGCCGGTTTCCATACGCATGCCCCCGAGCCTACGGGTCAGGTGTCGGAGGTGACGCCGAGGAACGAGGCGTTACCGTCGATCACCCGACCCG
>JAGQSS010000242.1 GCA_020439405.1 Ilumatobacter sp.
CGCAGATCGGTGAAGAACACCTCGTTGAAGTGCTTGCCGCCGTCGATCTGGTGGATCGGGCGGATCTCGACGCCCGGCGTGTCCTTCAGCGGCACGATGAACATCGAGATGCCGGCGTGCTTGGGCTGCTCGGGGTCGGTACGTGCGATCAGGACGCCGTAGTCGGACTCGTGGGCCAGCGTCGTCCACACCTTCTGCCCGTTGATGATCCACTCGTCGCCATCGCGCTCGGCCTTGGTCTGGAGGCTGGCCACGTCGGAGCCCGCGCCCGGCTCGGAGAACATCTGGCACCACACCGTGCGGGCGGCGATGTTGTCGGGCATGTAGGTGCGCTTCTGCTCCTCGGTGCCGAACTCGTTGAGCACCGGCAGGCACATGCCGTGGCTGATGACCAGCTCGCCGGTCATCTGCGGAAACTCCTGCGAGACCTGCCGCCAGATCCGCTCGTGTTCGAGGGTGAGCCCGGCGCCTCCGAACTCCTTGTCGAACGAGAGGCCGGCGAGCCCGGCCTCGGCGAGCTTGCCCTGGAACTCCTTGGCGGCGCTCAGGTCGCGTCGGGCGCCCTTGGTCGCGTTGGCCTCGAGGAACGCCCGGCACCGGTCACGGAACTCGGCGGCTTCCTCGGCGGTCAGGGCGGTCGGGGTGGCGGTGTCGGTCATGTCGGGCTCCCTCGTCCCGGAGCGCTCGGCGCCCGGGTTGCAATCTGTACGGATCAGAACTGTATGGTTACATACAATCATGAATGCGACCAACGCGGCGAACGGAGCGAGGGGGAATCCGACCCACGAACTCGATGCACCGCCGTGGCGTCGCGTCGAGTCGACCCTCATGGCCACCGCGAGTGCGATCCACGCCGCGTACGACCAGCGGCTCGCCGGGCTGGGCCTCACGCTCAGCACCGCCAGCCTGCTCGCCTACCTCGCCGAGTTCGGCCCGGTCACCCAGACCCGGTGCGCCGAACACCTCGGTCAGGGACGTGCCGTTACCGGCACCCAGGTCGACAAGCTCCAGTCCCTCGGCTACGTCGAACGCCGCCCCGACCCGACCGACCGTCGCGTGTGGCTCGTGTCGATCACCGACACGGGGCTCGACCTCGCGGCGCGCGTCGCCGACGTGGATGAGGGACTCCGTGGCGAGTTCCGCGAAGGTATCTCGCGCACCGATCGTCAGACGCTCGCAGCGCTCCTGGTCCGACTCCAGGAGAACATCAACCGCTCGCAACACGTCTCGTCGAGCTCCACACCCCAGCAACCCGAATCCAACCATCAGTAGAGGAATCATCATGACGAACGCAGTCATCGTCGACGCCGTCCGTACCCCCGGCGGCCGACGCAACGGCAAGCTCAAGGACTGGCATCCGGTCGATCTCGCCGCCCATGCGCTCAAGGCGCTGCAGGAGCGCACCGGCATCGACCCCGCGATCGTCGACGACGTCGTCATGGGCTGCGTGATGCAGGTCGGTGAGCAGTCGCTGAACATCGGCCGCAATGCGGTCCTGGCCGCCGGTTGGCCCGAGACGGTGCCCGCCACGACCGTCGACCGTCAATGTGGTTCGAGCCAGCAGGCGCTCCACTTCGCCGCCCAGGGCGTGATCTCGGGTGCGTACGACGTCGCAGTCGCCGCCGGCGTCGAAGTCATGACCCGCACCCCGATGGGTTCGTCGGTCGTGAAGGACATGGGGTTCCCGTTCCCACAGTCGATGATGGACCGCTACAACAGCTTCCTGCCGCCGCAGGGCATCGGTGCCGAGATGATCGCCGACGAGTACGGCCTCACCCGCGAAGACCTCGACGCGTTCGGCGCCGAGAGCCAGCAGCGCGCCGCCCGCGCCACCGCCGAGGGCCGCTTCGAGCGTGAGATCATCCCGACCCCGTACGAGATCGACGGCGTCACCCAGATGATGACGGCCGACGAGGGTATCCGCGAAGGCACCACCGCCGAGTCGCTCGCCGCGCTCAAGCCGGCGTTCAAGGAAGACGGCAAGATCACCGCCGGCAACTCGTCGCAGATCTCCGACGGTGCGTCGGCCGTGCTCGTCATGAGCGAGGAGAAGGCCGCCGAACTCGGCCTCACGCCGCGCGCCCGCTTCCACAGCTTCGCCGTCGCCGGCACCGATCCGGTCACGATGCTGAAAGGCCCGATCCCCGTCACCGAGAAGATCCTCGCCAAGTCGGGCCTGTCGATCGACGACATCGACCTGTTCGAGGTCAACGAGGCGTTCGCCCCGGTCGTGCTCGCCTGGGCCAAGACCTACGGCGGCGACGACGTCGACAAGCTCCTCGCCCGCACCAACGTCAACGGCGGCGCGATCGCGCTCGGCCACCCACTCGGCTGCTCCGGCACCAAGCTGATGGCGACCCTGCTCAATGAGCTGGAGCGCACCGGCGGTCGCTACGGTCTGCAGACGATGTGCGAGGGCGGCGGACTCGCCAACGCCACGATCATCGAAAGGATCTGACCCACCATGGACCGTTTCCCCCTCGAAGGCGCTTCCGCGATCGTCACCGGCGGTGCGTCCGGCATCGGTGAGGCATGCGCCCGCCAGCTGGCCGCCCTCGGCGCTCGCGTCGTCGTCGCCGACCTCCAGGAAGAGAAGGGCCAGGCCGTCGCATCCGACATCGGCGGCCTGTACGTCAAGTGCGACGTCTCCAGCGAGGAAGACGGTGCTGCCGCCGTCGCCGCCGCGACCGAGATGGGCCCGCTGCGTGCGCTCGTCAACTCGGCCGGCATCGGCTGGGCCAATCGCACCATCGACCGCAACAACAACCCGATGCCGCAGGAGCAGTTCGACTTCGTCATCAAGGTCAACCTGCTCGGCTCGTTCAACATGCTGCGTCTCGCCGCCGCCCAGATCGCCAAGAACGATCCCGTCGACGACGACGGTCAGCGTGGTGCGATCGTCAACCTCGCCTCCGTGGCGGCGTTCGACGGCCAGATCGGCCAGGCGGCGTACTCGGCGTCGAAGGGTGGCGTCGTCGGCATGACCCTGCCGATCGCCCGCGACCTGTCGGCGGCCGGGGTGCGCGTCAACACGGTGGCGCCGGGCCTCATCGAGACCCCGATCTACGGCACGGGTGAGGCGTCCGACCAGTTCAAGGAGAACCTGGGCAAGAACGTCCTGTTCCCCAAGCGTCTCGGCACCGCCGACGAGCTGGCCTCGATGGTCGTCGAGCTCGTCACCAACAAGTACATGAACGGCGAGGTCATCCGCGTCGACGGCGGCATCCGCATGCCACCGAAGTGACCTGAGTCCGCGACCAAGGGGTCGGATACGTTTCGTCGGGACCGACGAAACGTATCCGACCCCTTTCGCGTGTCAGACGATCTTCTGGTTGCCGTCGGACCAGAACTCGTCGCGGAGCTTGCGCTTGTAGAGCTTGCCGGTGGGGAGGCGGGGGAGTTCGTCGCGGTAGTCGATCGAGCGCGGCACCTTCTGACGGCTCAGGTGGTCGCGACAGAACGCGAGCAGCTCCTCGGTGAGTTCGTCGTTCGCCTCGACGTCGGGCATCGGTTGCACGATCGCCTTCACCTCCTCGCCGAGATCCTCGTTCGGGACGCCGATCACCGCCGCGTCGGCCACCTTCGGGTGGGTGATCAGCAGGTCCTCGGTCTCCTGCGGATAGATGTTCACGCCACCCGAGATGATCATGAACGTCTTGCGGTCGGTGAGGTACAAGAAGTTGTCCTCGTCGACGTACCCGACGTCGCCGACCGTCGTCATCGTGCCGTCGGGCGACGTCGACTCGGCCGTCTTGCCCGGGTCGTTGTGGTACTCGAACGGTGTCGCCGTCTTGAACCAGATCGTGCCCGGCTTGCCCATCGGCAACTCGTTCATCTCGTCGTCGAGGATGTGGAGGTCGCCGAGCATCACCTTGCCGACCGATCCCTTGTGCGCGAGCCACTCCTCGGAGTCGCACGCCGTGAAGCCGAGCCCCTCGGTGGCGCCGTAGTACTCGTGGATGATCGGGCCCCACCACTCGATCATCTGCTCCTTGACCTGGACCGGGCACGGTGCGGCGGCGTGGACGGCGATCTCGAGCGAGGACAGGTCGAAGCGGGTCCGGTCTGCTTCGGGCATCTTGAGCATGCGCGAGAACATCGTCGGCACGAGCTGGGTGTGGGTCACCTGGTACTGCTCGACGAGGCGGAGGTACTCGACCGGGTCGAAGCGCTCCATGATGATCACGGTCCCGCCGATGCGGATCGTCAGGTTCACGGCGGCCTGCGGCGCGGAGTGGTAGAGCGGCGCCGGCTACAGGTAGATCATGTCTTCCCGGTAGTGCCACAGCCCGGTGAGGAACTGGAACAGCGGCATCATCTCGCCGGGCGGTTGGACCGGGAGCGGACGGGCGATGCCCTTGGGGCGGCCGGTCGTGCCGGACGAGTAGAGCATCGGGGTGTCGAGTTGCTCGTCGGCGATCGGCGTGTCGGGGAACCCACCGGTCGCCTCGACGAAGTCGCGCACACGATCGTCGTCCGCGCCGCCCGGCTCGTCGACGACGAGGATGCGGGTCAGCTTCGGGCAGTCCTTCGCCGCCGCCAGCGCGACCTCTCGTTTCGCGGGTGAGGTGATCAGCACCTGCGAGTCGCTGTTGTCGACGATGTAGGCGACCTCCTCGGCGGTGAGGTACGAGTTGATGCACGTGTAGTAGAGCCCCGCCCGCTCGCCCGCACCGCACGACTCGAGGTACCGGTCGTTGTTCTCCATGAAGATCGAGTAGTGGTCGCCCGCGACGAGCCCGTGGTCGCGCAAGGCGTGGGCGAGCCGGTTCGCCCGGGCCTCGAGTTCGGCGTGTGTCACCACCACGCCGGTCGACGCCATGACGAACGCGGCTCGGTCCGGATGTTGCTCCACGTAGTGGCCGGCGTACACGACAACCCCCTGTCAGCTCGGAACGCTCGGGCCAGCTTGCCACGCCGGCGTCCCGTCGTCGAAGGTCGACACGGTCGATGACGGACGCGGGACGGTTTCGTGACAAATGCCGACCCTTGACTCGTAGTCCCGGTGTGACGGATGCCATACTCGCCCACATCCAATGGGGGATGCCGGCACTGACCGGCTCGATACATGTCCACACATGGGGGAGAACATGATCCGAACTCGCAAGAGTCGTGCCGTGGCCGCGTTGGTCGCCGGTGCACTGGTCATCGCTGCGTGCGGTGGTGACGACGACGACAGCGGCGACGACGCCGGAACCGCAGAACCTGCCGACGAACCGGCCGACGACGGTGGCGACGAACCGGCCGACGACGGTGGCGAGGAGCCTGCCGACGACGGTGGCGACGAGCCCGCCGACGACGGTGGCGACGAGCCGGCCGACGACGGTGGCGAGGAGCCCGCGTCCGAGATGGACGACTCCGACATGGCGCCGCAGCGGGGCGGTGTGCTCACCTACCTGCTCGAGGCCGAGTCCGACACCTGGGACATCCCGGGTGCCAACTGCGCGGCCGCCTGCATCACCGTGATGCGTGCGGTCGCCGACCCGATGCTGATCGTCAACAGCGACAACGAACTCGAGCCGTTCCTGGTCGAGTCGTTCGACGTCAACGACGACTTCACCGAGTGGACGTTCA
>JAGQSS010000243.1:0-2177 GCA_020439405.1 Ilumatobacter sp.
GACCGGGAGGAACAGCCGGATCGCGCCGGTCGTCCCCGGCGCCAACGCCTCGCTGCCGAGCACGCGGAGCTGCACGGGCAGTTCGCGTGAACCGATGTACGCGGCGAACGCACCGCGTCGCGACACCTCGTGGTCGAGCGCGGCGAGCACGTCGAGCGAGGCGTCGAACCGATCGGTGGTCCGCCAGCGGCCCGGGGTGACGACGGCGTCGCCGCGTCCGATCTCGTCGTGACCGACGCCGTTCAGGTTGAGTGCCACACGGTTGCCGGCACCGATGTCGTCGACCGTGGCCCCGAGCGTCTGGATCGAACGGATGCGGGCCTCGTGTCCGCCGGGCTCGATCGCCACGATGTCGTCGTGACGGAGCCGCCCACCGGTCAACGTGCCGGTGACGACGGTGCCGGCACCCTTGGGCGCGAACACCCGGTCGATCCAGAGACGTGGGCGGGCGCGATCTGCCGACTCGGGCGTCTCGGCGACGAGCAGGTCGAGCGCGGCACGCAGCTCGTCGAGACCGTCACCGCTCAGTGAATCGACGGCCACGATCGGTGCCCCGTCGAGGAACGTCCCGGTGACGTGGTCGGCGACCTCGAGTTCGGCGATCTCGAGCCATTCGGCGTCGACGAGGCCCTTCTTCGTCAGCGCGATGACGCCGTGACGCAGCCCGAGCAGTTCGAGGATGCGGAGGTGCTCCTCCGACTGCGGCTTCCACCCCTCGGTTGCCGCCACGACGAACAGGCAGGCGTCGACGCCGCCGACCCCGGCCAGCATGTTGCGCAGGAAGCGGACGTGACCCGGCACGTCGACGAAGCTGACGCCGGCCCCCGACGGCAGGGTCGTGTGGGCGAAACCGAGATCGATCGTCAGACCGCGGCGCTTCTCCTCCTCGAACCGGTCGGGATCGGTCCCGGTCAGCGCCAGTACCAACGACGACTTCCCGTGATCGACGTGCCCCGCCGTCGCCACGACCCTCACGGCATGCTCCCGCCAGATGGGGTCAGGCACCTTCTGGCAGCAGGCGTGCTGGTGGTCCGCGAGGTTGTGCCAGAAGGTGCCTGACCCCATCTGGTCTGACCCCTTCTGGTCACAGCTGGGCCAGTGCGTCGATGAGGTGGGCGTCGTCGGCGGGGTCGACCGAGCGGAGGTCGAGGGTGGTGTGGCCGTCGCGTGTCCGGGCGATGATCGGCGGGTCGAACGACCGCAACGCGGCGAGCCGGTCGCCGTCGATCGTCACGCCGATGGACGGCATCGTGACGCCCGGTGCCGAACCGGCGCCCGGCAGCGCCTCGGTGCCCACGACCCGTCCGACGCCTGCCTCGGTGACCAACCGGTCGGCGCGCACGCGCAGCTCGTCGACCGGCTGCGAGACCATGCGCCAGAAGGTGAGGTCGTCGCACACGGTCTTGTGGAGGTACGACAGCGCGACGTCCTGCAGCGCAGCGAGCACCAGACCCCCGCAACGCAGCGCTCGGGCGAGTGGGTGCTTCGCACACCGCTGCACCAGGTCGCGTCGACCGACGATGATGCCGGCCTGTGGCCCGCCGAGCAGCTTGTCGCCGGAGAAGGTGACGAGGTCGGCACCGTCGGCCAGGGTCTGGACGGCCGCGGGTTCGCCGGTGAGCCACGCCGGTGGCGCCCCGCGCATCCACGGCACCGTCGCGTCGACGAGACCGCTGCCGATGTCGGCGACGACCGGCACGTCGAGTGTGGCCAGCTCGGCGATCGAGGTCTCCTCGACGAACCCCTCGACCCGGTAGTTGCTCGGATGGACCTTGAGGACGAGCGCGACGTCGGTGCCCGGCCGGACGATCGCGCGCTCGTAGTCGGCGAGGCGGGTGCGGTTGGTCGTGCCGACGTCGACGAGGCGGGCGCCGGACTGTTCCATCACCTCGGGGACGCGGAACGCGCCGCCGATCTCGACGGACTCCCCGCGCGAGACCGCCACGTCGCGTCCCTCGGCCAGAGCGGCGAGGACGAGCAGCACGGCGGCGGCGTTGTTGTTCACGACGATCGCGTCCTCCGCCCCGCACAACCGGGCGAACAGCTGACCGACGGCGCGTTGTCGCGACCCGCGTTCGCCCGTCGCGAGGTCGAACTCGACCGTCTGCGCCCGCGCCGCCTGCGTGTGGGCGAGCGGCGCACGCCCGAGGTTCGTGTGCAACAACACGCCCGTGGCA
>JAGQSS010000243.1:2275-5563 GCA_020439405.1 Ilumatobacter sp.
GCGACCGCTCGGCGAGCCGACGCGCCAGCGCGTCGACCGAGGGTGGACGGTCGTCGGGCGCGGTCACGACCGGCAGCCTAGGAGTTGGAGCCCGGGGTGTGCCCTTCGGTGCCGGAGGCCACACCCCGTAGTCTCGGCGCGGTGAGCCTCCCGATCGACCTCGTCCAGCTCGACCCCGACCTCCCGCTGCCGAGCTATGCGCACGAGGGCGACGCCGGACTCGACCTGTACGCCCGTGAGTCGGCGGTGGTGCGGGCGGGCGGCCACCGGGTGCTGATGCCGACGGGCATCTCGATCGCGATCCCGGTCGGGTATTGCGGGCTGCTCATGCCGCGCTCGGGTCTGGCGCTGAAGCACGGCATCTCCATCGTGAACGCGCCGGGGCTGATCGACGCCGCGTACCGCGGCGAGATCAAGGCCGTCCTGGTGAACACCGACCCGACCGACGACTACGAGATCCACCGCGGCGACCGCGTCGCCCAGTTGGTCATCCAGCGCGTCGAGGAGGTCGCCTGGAACGTCGTCGACTCGCTCGACGGCGTCGATCGCGGCGGCGGCTTCGGCCACTCGGGCCGTTGATGCGGAACGGATGTGGTCTGACCACTTCCGTTCCTGCGGCAATGGTTCAGCGCTCGGTGATGGTGACCGACTCGATGACGACCTCTTCGAGCGGCGGCACGCCGTTGTCGTCGGGGTTGCCGGCGGCGTCGAGCGCCGGGAGCGTGTCGTCCATGCCCTCGATGACCCGGCCGAACACCGAGTAGCTCGGCGGCAGGAAGGTGGCGTCACCGGTGATGATGAAGAACTGGCTGCCGTTGGTGTCGGGGCCCGAGTTGGCCATCGCGACGGTGCCCGCCGTGTAGACGTCGCTGCTCGCGGGGAGCTCGTCGGCGAACGAATAGCCGGGGTCGCCCGTGCCGGTCGCCGTCGGGTCGCCGCACTGCGCCATGAAGCCGGGGATGATCCGGTGGCAGTTCGTGTCGTCGAAGTAGTGGTAGCGAGCGAGCGTCACGAAGTTGTTGACCGTGAGCGGTGCCGCCTCGTCGTCGAGTTCGACGACCAGCGTGCCCTTGTTCGTCACGATCTCGGCCGTGTACGTCTTCGACGTGTCGATGCACGTCGGCGGGTACTCGTCGAACTGCTGCTGCTGATCGCTCGACCCGTCGACCGCCGGACAGTCGGCGGCGTCGGCCTGCGGGGCCAGGGTCGGCGGCGGTGCGGGTTCGTGGATCTCGATCACGAACGTCAGCGCGGCACCGCCGGGGATGACGTCGGCGTAGCCGTCGTCGCCGTACGCCAGGTCGGACGGGATGTCGAGCTGGATCGTGGAGCCCTCGCGCTGGCCGACGAGACCCTGGTCCCAGCCGTCGATGACCTGGCCGACGCCGATGGCGAACGTCGCCGGCTGGCCGTAGTCGTAGCTGGCATCGAACTGGGTGCCGTCGGCGGTGAGCACGCCGACGTAGTCGACCGTGATCGAGTCGCCGGCTTCGATGACGTCGCCGTCGCCTTCCTCGAGCACGGTCACGATCAGTTCGGTCGGTTCGTCGGCCGGGAGCTGGATCTCGGGCTTGCCGGTCGCCGGATCGCCGGGCACGACGATGCCCGCACCGGCCGTCGCATCGTCGTCGGTGTCGCCGGTGGTGTCGGGCGTCGTGTCGGTCGGTTCGTCGACGACGTCGCCGGACTCGGGCTGGTCGGCCGCGGGTTCGTCGTCGCTGCCGCAGGCGGTGACGATCAGGGCGGCGGCGATCGCCGCGGCGGCGAGACGGCGGTTCATTCGCCGGCCGCCGGGCTGATCGAGACGACCTCGATGACGAACGAGAGTGCGTCGCCGGGCCGGATGACGCCACGATCGGCGTCGCCGTAGGCGAGCTCGGCCGGGATGTCGAGCTGGATGATGCTGCCCTCGGTGGCGCCGACGAGACCGGTGTCCCAGCCCTCGATCACCTGGCGGGGGTCGGCACCGATCTCGAAGATGAAGGTGTCGCCACGGTCGTAGCTGTTGTCGAACTCGGCGCCGTCGGCGGAACGCACGCCGACGTAGTTCACCTCGATGAGATCGCCGACCTCGGCCGGGTCGCCCGTTCCTTCCTCGATCGTGGTGACGACGAGTTCGGTCGGCAGTTCCTCGGGCACGAGGACCGACGGCTTGCCGGTCGCCTCGTCGGCCGGGGTCGTGTCGCCAGGGGCCGTCGTGACGAGCGGGGTCGTCTCGACCGGCGTGGTGTCGATCGGTGTCGTGTCGACCGGCAGCGTGATGTCGGGCAGGGTGGTGACCGTCTCGTCGTCGCCGCCGGAGAACGCCCCACCGATCCAGGCGATCAGGACGACGGCCGCGACCGCGAGGACCGCGGCGAGGCTCCAGCGCAGGACGTTGCGCTTGATGGTGGCACTCCGCTCGGCCTTCGCCTCTTCGACGAGACGCTGCTGACGGTTGGCCTTCTGACGTTCACGCTTCTGTGTGCCCACGAGGGAGCGAGGCTATCGGCGCCTGGTCGCCGTCGGTGGGCGGGTGCGACGAGGTGGGTGTCCCGTCTCAGGCGGCGCTCAAGTCGCGCCTGCGTAGCGCCGATATCGGCATCAGAAGCGGCGAACCGCGCCGCAGCACAGACCGGACCAGGATGCCGCCCACCGCCACCCTCGAGCACGAACGTACGGACGCCACGTCGGCGCCGGGCGCCCATGCGCCCGTCGGCCGTCGGTCGGTCGTCGTCGGAGTCGGGCTCACGGCCGTGGCCGTGGCGTCGACCGGTGTGTGGTTCGCCTGGCGACTGACCCACCTGGGTCTCAACGTCGTCGGGGTGACGTTCTTCCTCGCCGAGGTCGCCGGCCTCATCGGCGGTGTGGCGGTCGCGAGCGGGCTCGCCGCGGCGAACCGTGGTCGCGACACGTTCGTGAGCGAGCCGCGTGACAGTCATTGGTACGCACACGCCGTCGCCGACCTCGTCGGACGCACCCGCGCCGACGATCTCCACCACTCGGTGCGCACCACCGTCCGCAGCGCACCGCGTTGGCAGTGGCGTGACAGCGCCGACGCCGCCGTCGTCGCCGTGCTCCTCGACGGACCGCGTCGCCTCCTGATGATCGCAGCGGTCGTCGTCGGCCTGATGTTCGGCGTCGCGCCGTTCGCTCGCCCGGCCTGGTGGGCGATCGTCGCCCTGGTCGTCGGCATGGCGTCGCTGAGCGCCGCCCACGTCACCCTCGGCCGGGCCCGGATCCGGGTCGGCGACCGCACCCGCTGGACCTACGGCGCGATCGGCGAGGTCGTCGGCCGCAACGACGTCG
>JAGQSS010000244.1 GCA_020439405.1 Ilumatobacter sp.
CGAACTCGCCGCCCGGGTCAACGGCGTGCTCCGCCGGGCGGCGCCGAAGACGGCCGTCGCGACGGCCCGTCTCGACTTCGGGCCGCTCGTGATCGACCAACGAGCCCGCGAGGTGACGCTCGACGGCCGGCTCGTCGAGTTCACGCCCAAGGAGTTCGACGTGCTCGCCCACCTCGCCGCCTCGCCGCGAGAGGTCTTCTCGCGAGCCGACCTGCTGCGCGACGTCTGGCAGTCGTCGCCCGACTGGCAAGACCCGGCGACGGTCACCGTGCACGTCCGCCGGATCCGCAACAAGATCGAGGCCGACCCCGAGAACCCACGTTGGATCACCACCGTGTGGGGCGTCGGCTACCGGTTCGAGCCGTGACGGCAACCGCCGCCGACCGCCCGCGCCGATGGGGGCTCAACCGGCTCGGACGACGCTTCATGTGGGCGTCGATGGGTGTCCTCGCCGTCGCCGTCGTGATGATCCTCATCGCCGCACAGCAGATGTTCATCAGCGACCAGGACCTCGGCACCCTGCTCTGGATCATGCTGCCGGCCGCCGTGGCGGCCACCCTCGCCGCGTGGCTCCTGTCGGCACCGATCGCCCGGGACGCCCACCGTCTGAGTGCAGCGGCGCGTCAGGTCGCCGGTGGCGACCTGAACGTGCGCACCGGCGTGGTCCGCAACGACGAGCTCGGTGATGCCGCCCGCGAGTTCGACCGGATGACCGACCGGCTCGCCGCGGTCGAGAAGGAGCGGTCGCTGATGCTGTCGTCGATCTCGCACGACCTCCGGACACCCCTCGCTGCGCTCCGCGTGTCGGTCGAGGCGATCCGGGACGGTCTCGCCGACGATCCCGACGCCTACCTCAAGGGGATGGAGCACCAGGTGGAGGCGCTGGCCGTCCTGGTCGACGACCTCGGCATCCACACCCGACTCGCGAGCGGCACGCTCGAGCTGCGCCGGACACGGCTCGATCTGGCCGAACTCGCCGACGAGTCGGTCGAGTCGATGCGCCCGCTCGCGACGCGTGCCGGGATCGACCTCCGCCTCGAGGCGACGGCGTCCGGTCCGGTCGACGGCGAACCGGCCCAGCTGGCCCGTGTCCTGCGCAATCTGATCGAGAACGCGATCCGCCACAGCGAGGCGGGCGGCGAGGTCGTCGTCCGGGTACGGACCGACGGCGACGACGTCCTCGCCGAGATCGTCGATGCCGGACCAGGCTTCGCCCCGCACGTGCGCGACGTCGCCTTCGAGGCGTTCACCCGTGGCGACGAAGCCCGCGACGTGCGCACCGGCACCGCCGGACTCGGACTCGCGATCGCGCGCGGCATCGTCGAGGCGCACGGTGGCCGGATCGGGATCGGTGACGGGCCCGGTGGTGTCGTGTGGTTCATGATCCCGCGGGCACGTCGCCACGATCCCCACACGGTCGGGGCTCCTGGCTGAATCGGCCGTGAGTCGACCGGAGGCCCGGCGATCGGATGTCTTGTGGCCGCAACCAATGCACCGTACGATCGGGCCAGCCGAGCGGTAGCTCAGCGATCGGTGGTGTTCCCGTTCCGCTGTGGGAACACCGTCACCGACGGGGTACATGTGGTGTGTGGACGAATCCGCCGTCGTCCACACACCCCCCGGCGGCGGAAGCGCTCCCGGTCGGGGTCCGCCACACCGGATCGGCGCCGCCGTCTCCGCCCGTAGACTGGTCGGCACCATGCGTGCCGTCGCCCAACCTCCGTCCGTGCTCCCGCTCGCCAACGAACCGTGCTGGTGCGGCAGCGGTCGCAAATACAAGCGGTGCCACAAGAAGCTCGAAGGTCGTGTGCTGCCGGGCGAGGTCTCCCCGATGCGCACGGTGCCCGACGGCATCGAACGGCCGAACTGGTCCGAGACGGGTGAGCCGGTCTACTGGGACGAGCCGCGCATCAAGTCGCCCGAGATCATCGAGCGGATGCGCCACGCCGGCAAGGTCGCGGCCGAGATCCTCCGCCTGACCGGTGAGTACATGCAGGTCGGGATGACCACCGACGAGGTCGACGCCTACGCACACGACCTCTACATCGAGCGTGGCGCGTATCCGAGCACGCTCAACTACAACCACTTCCCGAAGAGCCTCTGCAGCTCGGCGAACGAGGTCATCTGCCACGGCATCCCCGACACCCGGGTCATCCAGGACGGCGACATCATGAACCTCGACGTGACCGCCTACATCGGCGGGGTGCACGGCGACACCAACGCGACGTTCTTCATGGGCGACGTCGATCCGCAGAGCCGCGATCTCGTCCGGGTCACCGAGGAGGCGACCTGGAAGGGCATCGAGGCGATCAAGCCCGGCCGTCCGATCAGCGACATCGGTCGTGCGATCGAAGACCACGCCAAGGCGCACAAGTACGGCGTCGTGAAGGCGTTCGTCGGGCACGGCATCGGTGAGCAGTTCCACACCGACATCCAGGTGCTCCACTACTACGACTCGCGGAACTCGATGATCATGCGGCCCGGCATGACGTTCACGGTCGAGCCGATGATCACGCTCGGCACGTGGCAGCACAAGATGTGGGACGACGACTGGACCGCCGTGACCGCCGACGGCAAGCGAACCGCGCAGTTCGAGCACACCTGCCTCGTCACCGACGACGGTGTCGAGGTCCTCACGGGAGGCGACGGCGCCGTCTCGCCGACCGCGCCGTGGAATCGCTGACAGCCGGGAACTCGACGGCCAGTTCGGGCGACCAAATTGTCCGTATGAAGCGTGAACTGACCCTCCTGGCCGCAGCGGCCCTCGTCCTCGCCGCGTGCGGTGGTGACGACGCCGCGATCGAAACCGACAACGTCTGGGCTCGCGAGTCGCCCGCCGGCGTGACCGCCGGGGCCGCCTACTTCGACATCACGGCCAACGACGACGACGTGCTGATCGGTGCGTCGGTGTCGTCCGACGTCGCCGGCGATGCACAGATCCACGAGGTGGTGCCGGCCGAATCCATGGACATGGGCGACGACATGGGTGACGACGAGTCGATGGACGAGTCGATGGAGGACGGCGAGCACGAGATGGACATGGGCGACGGCGAGATGGCGATGGTCATGCAGGAGATGACCGGCGGCCTGCCGCTCCCGGCCGGCGAAACGGTGTCGCTCGCTCCGGGCGGGTACCACGTGATGCTGCTCGACCTGGTCGAGCCGCTCGAGATCGGTGACGAGTTCGATCTCACCCTCGACTTCGAGAACGCCGACGACGTCACCCTCACCGTCACCGTCGCGGAGACGGCCCCCGGCTCGTGATCGCACGGCGCGCGACGGCGGCGATGGCCGTGTGCGTCGCCGTCGTCGGCGTCGGCTGCTCGGGTGGTGACGAGTCGTCGTCGTTGCCCGACGTCGAGATCGTGTCGCTCGACGGGACCGAGACCACGAGCCTCGCCGACCTGGAGGGGCCGGCGGTCATCAACCTGTGGGCCACGTGGTGCGCGCCCTGTCGGCGCGAGATCCCGGCGTTCGAAGAGGTGCACCAGGCCCGCAGCGACGAGGTCCGCTTCGTCGGGATCAACGTCGGCGAGGACGCCGACGTGGCCGCCGAGTATCTCGCCGAGGTCGGCGCGACCTACGACCAGTTCAGCGATTCGGCCGGCTACGTCGTCACCGAGCTCGACACGACGGCGATGCCCGTCACGATCGTGATCGATGCGAACGGGAACATCACCGAGCGCAAGCTGGGCCCGATGGACGAGGACGACCTGAACGTCGCGATCGACGAGGCCCTCGCCTCGACCTGATCACGCGTCCCTCACGACGCGTCGGCGTCGCGAGCGGTCGTCACGAGTGCGTTCACGGCGGCGGCGATCACGAACACCGATCCGACCAGCACCATCATCGAGATGACCCGGTCGGCGTCGGCCGGGAGGCTCGTCGGGAGATACGCCGCCGAGGCGTGGTCGCGCCGAGGCCAGGCCCAGATGAGCAGTTGCACGCCGGCGAGGGTGAGCAGCCCGATCTCGGCCCACGGCGAACGGCGGTAGAGCACGATCACCGCCACCGTCGAGAGCAGCGCGACCGCCGGATACAGCCACCAGCCCGCCTCGGGCCCGGTCGTCGCCGGGAGCGAGGTGTACTGGGCAAGGCCGGCCACGAGCGCAGACACGGAGAGCAGCAACGCGACGAGTGTCGCCGTCGCCCGCCCGACGACGAGCGCCACGAGACCCAGCGCCGCACCGAGGAGTCCACCGACCAGCGCAGGCAACCTCGACGGCGCCGGCTGCAGTGTCGTCTCGACCGTGACGGTGGTCGGCACACCGTCGACGACGAGCGGGATGTCGGCCACCGGGAGTGCGTCGCCCGGCTCGAGCCCGAGCAGCGGCTCGTCCGACATCCAGTGGGCGCGATGATCGTGCCACGCGTACGTGCCGCCGTCCGCCACCTGCTCCCATGCCGGCTCGGCGTCGACGTCGACGACGTCGGGGATGTCGGACGTGCCGTACCGGGTGTCGTTGTAGTAGGTCGCGTAGGAGTAGATGTTCTGCTCGACGACGCCATCGGCACGGAACCGCAGGTACGGCTCGGCGTCCGGCGCGTAGCCCAGCACGATCACCTCGTGGCCCGGTTCGACGGTCAGGCCGACGAACGCGTCACCGCCCAGGATCTCGACGTCGATCACGTCGGTCGCGGGGGAGATCGCGACGATCTCGGTGGTGTAGTCGGTCGGACCGGCGGCGTCGGCGTGGACGACCTCGGGGCCGAGCAGCAGGAACGAGCAGAACGCGATCAGCGCGAGCGCAGCGCGGGTCACGCCTCGACCCGCAGCGTGAACGAGCCGCTGGGGTGCACACTGCACTCGCCCGACAGCTCGCCGGGCGTGTCGAACCGCTGCGTCAGGGTCTCGCCGGCGCCGACGTAGAAGACGCCCACGACGTGGCCGACATCGTCCTCGTTGACGATGCGGATCGAGTCGCCGACGTGCATCACGAGTTCCTGGGGGACGATCTCGACCTCTTCGCCGGCAGCGATCCGGTCGGCGGTCCCGGCCGGGATCACGAAGTCTTCGGCGAACGTGTCGTCGTCGCCGACGTCGGACACGACGATCGCACCCGATGACGTGTCGTCGTCGCCGCCACGTGAGCCGAGCAGGAAGCCGGCGACGACCACGATCGGGACGAGCAGCAGCAACGCCACGAGTCGCGCCCGCGAGCTCATGCGCTCGTCCCGTCGAGGAGGATCTCGAGGTCCTGGGCGAGTTCGTCGATCTCGACGCCGAACTGCCAGGTGAGCACGAGCTTCCCCTCGTCGTCGATCGCGTAGAGCGACGTCGAGTGGGCGACCTCGATCTCACCGGCGTCGTTCGTGGTCACGTTGTACGTGACGCCGAACGGTGCCGCGGCGGCCGCCAGTGCGGCCGAGTCGGTGGTCCCGAGCGCGATGCCGTCGGGGAAGAAGCCCTGCACGTAGTCGGGCAGGATCTCGAGGTCGCGGTCGGGGTCGACCGTCACCATCGCCACGTCGACGCGCGACGCGTCGGCTTCGTCCATCCGCCGGAGCGCGAGCCGGAGATCGGACATCGTGGTCGGGCAGAAGTCGGGGCAGTGCGTGT
>JAGQSS010000245.1 GCA_020439405.1 Ilumatobacter sp.
GGTGTCGATCTCGGTCGAGATCGCCCAACCGTCCGACGACAACCGACCGCCGATCGTGCGGCCCGACGCGCTGCGCGTCCGGCGCGGCGTCCCGTTCACGTTGTCGGTGTTGGCGAACGACCGCGACCCCGACGGCGACCCGATGCGGGTGACGGTGCCCGACGCGCTGCCGCCCGGATTGGCGGTACAGGTGGAGGGCAACGACCTCGTCGTGACGGCCCTCGCCGGATCGGCGTCGCTCGTGCCGTTCACGTATCACGTCGACGACGGGCACGGTCACGACGTCGTCGGGTCGGTCCTCGTCGCCGTGATCGCCGAGGTCGAGCCGAACCGTCCGCCGATCGCGAACGCCGACGCGGCGACCGCCGTCGCCGGGACGACCCAGCTGATCGAGGTGCTGCTGAACGACTCCGACCCCGACGGCGATCCGCTGATCGTGGTCGAGGCGCGGTCGTCGACCGGTGCGGCCGTCGCCGTCCAGGGCGACCGGGTCCGGTACGTCGCACCACTGCTCGGCGCCGACGACGACGCCCGCATCGATCGGTTCGCCTACACGATCAGCGACGGCAACGGCCACACCGCCGACGGTGAGGTGACGGTGCGCGTGCTGCCCGAGCCGCTCGCCGAGCCACCGTTCGCACAGGACGACGCGGCGACGACCGAGACCGACGTCCCGGTCACGGTCGACGTGCTCCGCAACGACACCGACCCGTCGGGCGAACCGCCCGCGCTCGTCGGTGCCGGTTGTGCGGGTGTCGGGCTCGCCACGATCACCGCCGACTCGAAGGTCACCTACACCCCGCCCCGCGGACGCACCGGCGTGTTCAGCTGCACCTACTCCGTCGAGAACTCGCAGGGTCTCGGCGCCACGGCGACGATCGTGATCAGTGTGATCGCGCCGCCGCTGGTGAACCTGCCGCCCGAGGTCACCGACGAGTCGGTGACCGTCCTCCTCGGTGACACCGTCGAGGTCGACGTGCTCGCCAACGACACCGACCCCGACGGCGACCCACGCGATCTGGTCGTCCTGTCGTCGACCACACCGTTCATCGGCCGTGCCGTACGCGACGGGTCGATCATCCGCTACACGGCGAGCAACGTGCCCGGTCCCGTGACGATCACGTACCAGGTCGGCGACCCCGACCTCGGCGTCGCGACCGGGCGGTTGATCATCCGCGTCGTCGAACCCGACCCGGTCGCGCCCGTCGCGCTCGACGACCGTCGGACCATCACCGGGCCCGGGGTGACGACGAGCATCGACGTGCTCGTGAACGACGACGACCCCGACGGCGACGTCGCGACCCTCCGCATCACCGACGTCGTGATGAACGGGGGCGACGGCACCGTCACCCGCGGTCTCCGCACCGTCACGTTCTCACCCGATCCGGCCTACGTCGGCGAGCTCTCGGCGACCTACACGATCACCGACGTCGACGGGCTGACGGCCAGTGCTCGTGTGGTCCTGAACGTGCTGAAGAAGCCGAACACGCCTCCGAACGCCAACGACGACACCGCCGACGTCGTGAACGGCGGCACGGTGGCGGTGCCGATCGCCTTCAACGACGTCGACCCCGACGCCGATGCGCTGACGTACACCCTCGTGCAGCCACCCGACAGCGGGCTGGGGACGGCGACGGTCGCCGACGGGACGCTCACGTTCACGGCGGTCCCGGGCGTGAACGGTACGGCGACGATGGTGTACCGAGTCGACGACGGCGAGGCCACCGACGACGCCACCGTGCGGGTCAACGTGCTCCCGTGTTCGGTGTCGCGCCCGGAGGCCCCGAACGTCTCGCTCCGGACCGGCTATCAGCAACCGATCTCGATCGACCTGTACCGCTACGCCCGCAACGGCGAGATCGTCGACGTCGGTGCACCGCTCGGCGCGCCGACCGGTGTGTACACGCCGCCCGCCGGCGAGAACGGCAACATCTCGTTCAACTACACCGTCCGCAACTCGTGCCGGATCCAGGCGACGGGCGTCGTCGTGATCGACGTCAACCAGGACCCGGTCGCAGCGGCGTACGAGGCGAACATCGGCCGGATCGATCCGCACACCATCCCGGTCACGTCGCTGGCGACCGACGCCGAGCCGCTCCGGATCGTCGCCCTCGAGGGCGCCCCGACCTGGGTCGCGCTGGTCGACGACCAACGCGCGATCCGCGTCGTGCCCACCGGCCAATCCGGCCGCCTCGACATGGTTGCCGTCGTCGCCGATCCCGGGGGCCTCCAAGCGCGCGTCCCGATCGGTCTCAATCTCGTCAACCTCGCACCCACGGCGGTGGGTGACGACGTCAGTGTGATCACCGGCCCGGTCACGTTCCGCCCGCTCGCCAACGACGTCGACCAGGACGGCGACGCCATCTCGCTCGCCGACGTGCCAGCGACCGTGTTGTTCCCGAACGGCGGCTCGGGCACGATCGAACGACTCGGCAACGGCGAACTCCGGATCGACCCGGCGACCGGCTGGGGTCGGGCAACCTTCACCTACACCGTCGTCGACGCACTCGGCGCCGTGTCGCAACCCGCGACGGTCGTCGTGACCGCCAACGCACCGCCGGTCGCCGACGACATGGCGATCACCGTCCCGGTGGGCACGACCATCGTGGTCCGGTTGGCGGCGGTCGACCCCGAGGGCGGCCCCCTGACGGCAGCGCTCGGACCCGAGCCGACGGCACCGTTCGCCGTCGCGCTCGTCGGACTCGACCTGACGGTCACGGCACCCGGTGCCGAGGGCACGACGCGAGCCGTCACCTACACCGTCACCGACGATCGCGGGGCGACCGACACCGCGACGATCACCCTGGTGATCGGTCCGCCACCGACGACCACCACGACGACCACCACGACGACCACCACGACGGTCCCGCCGACCACGACGACCACCGTGCCGCCGGGAGCGACCACCTCGACGACGTCGACCACGACGACGACGCTGCCCTGACCGGGCGGGGCGGTTCGGGCGGGGTCAGCGCGGGCGGATGCGGAGCGGATGGTCGGTGCTCGTGAGGCACCGGCCCGTCTCGCAGTCGAACTTCCAGCCGTGCAGCGTGCACACGAGCACGTCACCGTCGGCGCCGGCTTCGATCTCGCCGAACACCGACAGGTCGGCGTTGCGGTGTGGACAGCGGCGCTGGACGACGTAGTCGCCGAGTTCGATCTCGGGTTCGGTCTCGGTCGGCGGGTTCAGCTTCCGGATCGCCTCCGCCTCGGTCCGGCGCATCCGCTCGACCGACAACGACTTGAAGAAGTTGTAGAGGTACTCGTTGAAGTCGCCGGCCCGCCAGGCCGAGAACCGAGCCGACAGCAGCAGCGAGTTCGACCAGTCGACCGCCTTCTGGGCGGCGACCGTCTCGACCAGGGCGCGCGGGATCGTGAACCGGAACTCGTAGTCCTCGTCGTCGTACGGACGGACCTCACCGTTCGGGAAGTCGATCAGGATCTCGAGGTCGCCCGTCCGGATCAGGCAGTTCGCGCCGACGGCGCCACGGAGCGTCGGCGCCATGCGAAGGAGCGGCTCCCACCACGCCTTGAGCGTCGCGATCAAGTCGGTCGACGGCGGGTTCCAGCCGGCCTTCAGATCGTCGAGCCACGGCTTCCAATCGGCCTGGTAGCGCCGGAGGTAGTCCTCCTTCTCGGCGAAGATCCGCTCGACGTCGGCATCGGGAATCGGGTGGGTGATCGTGATGTCGTCGGGCGTCACCTCGATCTCGGTGCCGGGGATCGCAAGAATGCCGCGGTGTCCGTGACCGGCGAGCCGGCTCATGAACGAGCGCTGGTCGGGGAAGATCGACAACTCGTCGCCCTCGATCACGTTCAGGTGCCAGAGGTCGTCGTCGAGGAACGCCGGGGGTCCGGCGCTCGGCACGACGGCGCGCGGTCGGAGCGTGTCGACGTAGCGCATCGCCCGCGTGAACTGGCTCTCGACCTTGTTGTCGACGAGGGTCCGCATGACGTCGTCGGGGTACTCGTAGACCATCGGGTACCAGATGGCGCCGGAGTACTGGAGCCAGTGCAGGTCGACCGGACCGTGCGACCCGAGCGCCGCCAGATCGGTCGTACGACAGTCGTTCTGGTTGACGATCCGGGTCTCGCCGTCGGAGACGACCATCGCCGAGTCGCCGCCCGGTCCGTCGGTGATCGACACCTCGGTGTGGATCGCGATCGTCAGGCCGGGCGCGAGCTCCATCTCGACCTGGTCCTCGGTGCGGATGAAGTTCGTGAACCCGAGCTTCGCGAGCGTCCGCTGCTGTTCCTTGGTCGGGTAGCCGGGCAGCAGGATCGGGATGTCGCGACGGAGGTGCTCACGCAGCCACGGTTCGTCGTGATGGTCGGCGTGGAGGTGCGTGATGTAGAGGTAGTCGGCGTGCTCGATCCGCTCGAGCAGGTCGTCGGACAGCTGGTCGTTGCGGGGGAACACGAACCACGAGCCGAAGAAGGCCGGGACGAACCACGGGTCGCAGAGGATCGAACCGGCCTCGGTCTCGATCAGGATGCCGGCATGGCCGATCGACGTCGCACGCATATGTCGAGCAGGGTACCGACGCCGCCGCCCCGCCCCCAGGGACCAAGGTCCGTCGGGTCAGGCGACGGGCGGGTCGGTGTACTGCTGGCCGGCGCGCGAGACGTGCTCGGTCCAGGTGCCACCGTCCCAGTAGCGCAGTTCGAATCGCCCGGACGGGTCGGCGTACCAACCGGCCGGCGCGGCCGATGCGGCCGGCTGTGCCGCCGGCTCGGCGGCGGGCTGCGGCGCGGGCTCGGGTGCCGGTTCCGGTGCGGGTTCGGGTGCGGGCTCGGCGACCGGTGCGGCTTCGACGACCGGCTCGGCGGCGGCGACGGCTGCGGCCTCTGCCGGCAGTGACGGCGCGAACGGCGACGGGTCGGCCTCGGCGGCCGGCTCGGGTGTCGGTTCCGGTGCGGCTTCGACGACCGGTTCGGGTTCGGGCGTCGGTTCGGGTGCCGCCTCGACGACGGGCTCGGGTTCGGGTGCCGGCTCGGGGATCACGACGGCGGCGACACCGGTGTCGACCGGCGCGGACTCCTCGGTCGTGTCGGCGGCGGGCTCACCGCTGCCCTCGCGAGCGAGGTACGCGGTGATCGTGCTGCCGGTGGGGACGATCGCGACGACGTCCCAGCCGTCGGACGACTTGTCGTTCAGTTGGCCGACGAGGGCGTCGGGGTCGTACGTGGAGACGCTGATCGAGGAGTACTCCGTCATGGCGGGAACCCTACTCATTTCGTCGGGTCGGTGCGGTGAGTACCCGCCGAGCCCGATCGGGCGGGTCGCACGCCCTCTCAGGACGGGTTCAGCGCCGAGTCGAAGGTCCCTGCCGATCGCGGAGCGCGGTCGCCCATACTGGTGTGGTGGTCGACACCATGGAGTTCGTGACCTCGGTGCTGGCGCTGGTCGCCGGCGTCGGCGCGATCGCGCTCGTCGTCGCCGCCCTGCTCGGCGATCGCGTCGGGTTCGCCGCGACCATCGTCGCCTGGGCCGCCCGCCGTCGGAACGAGATCACCCTCGCCGTCTCGGG
>JAGQSS010000246.1 GCA_020439405.1 Ilumatobacter sp.
GATGCCCTGGGTGCCGATGTAGATCCACGATCCGGCCGTCATCTGGCCGTACATCGTGAGGCCCTGGTGTTCGAGGCGGCGGAACTCGTCCCAGTCGGCCCAGTCGGGCACCAGGTTGGAGTTGGCGATGAGCACCCGCGGCGCCCACTCGTGGGTGCGCAGCACCCCGACCGGCTTGCCCGACTGGACGAGCATCGTCTCGTCGCCGCCGAGCCTTTCGAGGGTGCGCAGCATCGCCCGGTACGAATCCCAGTTGCGCGCTGCGCGCCCGGTGCCGCCGTACACCACCAACTGTTCGGGGTTCTCGGCCACCTCTGGGTCGAGGTTGTTCTGGAGCATCCGGTAGGCGGCTTCCTGGGGCCATCCCTTGCAGGTCAGCTCGGTGCCACGAGGAGCGGCGATGTTGCTGACGGGCGTACCGAGCGGTCCGAACGAGTTGGTCATGTCTTGCAGTCTGGTCGCAGGTGCTCTACGGTGTCAACCGCTCACATTCGTTGTCATCTACTGACAATGCTTCTTGACATCGCCTCTTGTCGACGCCGGACCGACCGGCCGACAACGTGAGCACACCGGAACCACGACACACCATGCCCACCACCCCCGCCTCCCGAACCACCGCCACGATCGACACCGTCGACGTCCCCGACGACGCCGGGGTGCCGCGTTCGATCGCACGCGTGCTCGACCTGCTCGAGATCGTGCTCGCCGAACGCAGCTGCAACCTCACCACCGCCGCCGCCACGTCGGGGCTCACCCCCACCACCGCGCTGCGGTATCTGCGCGCCCTCGAGGCGCGGGGCTATCTCGTCCGCGACGGCGCCGGCGAGTTCTCGGCCGGTCCCACCATCTTGCGGATCGCGGCGTCGCTGCGCGGCAGCACCTCGCTCGAACGCCTGATCACCCTCGCCCAACCCCTACTCGACGCGCTCGCCCGCGACACCGGCGAGTCGGCGTACCTGGCCGTCAGCGACGGCCACGTCGGTACCTACGTCGCCACCGCCGAGAGCAGCCGCGCCATCCGCCACGTCGGCTGGATCGGCCAAGACGTCGACCTCGAACGGTCGGCCCTCGGCGCCGCTCTGCTCGCGCCCGGCACCACCGCGTTCCGCACCGGCGCCATCGAAGCCGACATCGCGGCGATGAGCCGAGCCGTCGCCGTCGACGGGTCGCTCGGCATCGCCCTGTCGCTCGTCGGCCCCGACTACCGGTTCACCGACCAACAACGCGCTCGCCACGATGCAGCCCTCACCGCCGCCGTCGACACCCTCACCACCGAACTGCACACCAACGGAGAACACACCGCATCATGACGATCCATCTCGACGGCCCCGGCGTGACGATCGACGACGTGGTCGCCGTCGCCCGCGGCGCCGAACCGGTCCAGCTCACCGACGCCGCGATCGAGCGGATGGACGCCGCCCGCGCGATCGTCGAACAGCTCGCCGAGGGGATGCCAAAGTACGGCATCTCGACCGGGTTCGGCGCGCTCGCCACCGTGTCGATCCCGCCCGAACGACGGCGCGCCCTGCAGGTTGCGCTCGTGCGCTCCCACGCCGCCGGGATGGGCGACCCGGTCGAGGGTGAGGTGGTGCGGGCGATGATGCTGCTGCGTGCCCGCACCCTCGCGATCGGCAACAGCGGGGCCCGTTCGCTGGTCGCGCAGGCGATGATCGATCTGCTCAACGCCGGCATCATCCCGATCGTTCCCGAGTACGGCTCGCTCGGCGCCAGCGGCGATCTCGCTCCCCTCGCCCACGGTGCGATGGCGCTGCTCGGCGAGGGCGACGTCGTCCACGACGGGGTCGTGCGGCCGGCCGCCGAGGCGCTCACCGCCGCCGGCCTGCAACCGATCGAACTGGCCGAGAAGGAGGGCCTGGCCGTCACGAACGGTACCGACGCGATCCTGGGCATGCTGTGCTTGGCGATCGACGACATCGACCGTCTGGTGCGCCAGGCCGACATGATCGCCGCGATGACGGTCGAGGGGCTGCTCGCCACCGACCGACCGTTCCAAGCCGATCTGCAGGCGCTCCGCCCGCAGCCCGGTCAGGCGGTCAGCGCCGCCAACCTGCGCGCCATGCTCGCCGATTCGGCGATCGTCGCCAGCCACGCCGGCCCCGACGACGACCGGGTGCAGGACGCCTACTCGATCCGATGCACGCCGGCGGTGCACGGGGCGGTGCGCGACACCCTCGAGCACTGCCGCACCGTCGCCCAGAACGAGTTGGCGGCGGCGATCGACAACCCGATGGTGCTGCCCGACGGCCGCGTCGAGTCGTGCGGCAACTTCCACGGGGCGCCGCTCGGGTTCGCCGCCGACTTCCTCGCGATCGCGCTGTCCGAGATCGGTGCGATCGCCGAACGGCGGATGGACCGCATGCTCGACCGGACACGCAGCCACGGTCTGCCCCCGTTCCTCGCCGAAGAGATCGGTGTCGACAGCGGCCTGATGATCGGCCACTACACCGCGGCAGCGATGGCGTCGGAGAACAAGCGTCTCGCCGCGCCGGCGTCGGTCGATTCGCTGCCGACGTCGGCGATGCAGGAAGACCACGTGTCGATGGCGTGGCTGGCGGTGCGCAAGCTCCGCACCGTGGTCGACAACGTCCGGCGGATCCTGGCCGTCGAATACGTCTGCGCAGCGCGAGCGATCGAACTCCGCGCCCCGCTCACCCCGTCGCCCGCCTGCGGCGCCCTCGTCGACCTGTTGCGCGCTGACGTCCCCGGCGTCGGCCCCGACCGCTTCCTCTCCCCCGAACTCACCACCGCCGAGGCGATCCTGCGCACTGACTCGACGACTGACACCCTCCGGGCTGTCGACGTCACCCTCGACTGACGAACACCCCAAACCAATAGGAGCCCCCATGTCCGACTTCGAGTACCTCGCACCCCACCTGAACGCCACCCCTTACAGACTGTCGATGGGCGTGAAGGCCGGCAATCTGATCTTCCTGTGCGGTCAGGCCCCCTCGACGAGCACGGTGAAATCGTCGCCGTCGGCAACCCCGAAGCACAGACCCGCAAAGTGCTGGAGCGGATCGTCACCGTGCTAAACGAGGCCGGAGCCACCCTCGACCACATGGTGAAGGCGACGGTGTTCATCAAAGACAACTCGTACTTCGGCGTGGTCAACCAGGTGTGGGACGAGTTCTTCACCGGTACACCGCCGGCTCGCAGCGTGATCCAGGTCGGCTTCGGCCACCCCGACCTCCTCGTGGAGATCGAAGGTATCGCCGTCCTCTCCGATTGACACCGACGGTCTGGATGGCACGGACCGGGGAGGGATCACCACCTCACTTCAACAGAACCCGGGACATCCTCGACCCACGAACGTTCATGGTCAGGGCACTAGCGATAGTGCCGGCCGGCACGCGTGAGCCCACACCGCTCGATCGCGGTCCGATCTTGATCCGGTGACTATGACGCAGTGCGCCGCCCGGTGAGCTGGCGATACATAGCCACTGTCTCAGCAGACGGCTCACAGTCGAGTGCATCGAGATGGTGCGTCAGGTCGTTGAAGACACCGTGCACCGCTGACGGTCCTGCGCATCGGTGCTCAAGTTGCATGCGAAGGCGATAGAGGTCCTCGTGACCGGGCACGCCCTGCAACCCGTGGACGATGGCGAATCTCGCCGTCGCGAGGTCGCCGATATCGCAGGCGAGTTCGAACATCCGGGCGGCGGCCTCGACGATCCGTTCGTGGATGGGGACCCCGAGATCGGCCCATTCGTACCCGGCTTCGTCGAACGGCTCTCCTTCGACGAGGGCCAGAGCGTCTCGAAGTGCGTCGATTGCTGCGTTGGAGGAGAGCTGCTCCGACCACGCGACCATCTCGTCGAACAGCCTGAGGTCGGTCGTCACGGAGTCGTGGACGCTCACGCCCTCGGCAGTTGCCAGTGAATCACGTGAGGACGCGGAAGCGATCGCCGCCCGCCTCCGAGATGATCGCGACATCACGCAGGCTCGAGCGGTCGGGTCCGTCACCGTCGAAGCATTTCTCATCGACGACTGGCTGCCCCGACGGCGCCGCGAACTCCGCCCGTCGACCGCGCGACGCTACGAGTGGTACGTCGCCAACTACATCGCACCGGCGATCGGACAGCATCGGCTGAACAACCTGCGACCCGAGCATCTCGACCGGCTCTACCGTGACCTGCTCGACCACGGCGGCACCGGCCACAGGCCGCTGTCGGCCAAGACGGTCTACGACGTCCATCTCGTGATCCGTTCTTCGTTCCGAGACGCCACGCGACGACATCTCGTCGACCACAACGTCGCGCTCGAAACCCGGCCACCACGGGTCCGGACCCGCAGCCGACACAGCCCGGAGATCTGGACCGCCACCCAGCTCGCCGACTTCCTCGCCCACACCGCCCACCTCCGGCTCTACCCGGCGCTGCACCTCACCGCAACCACCGGGATGCGCCGCGGTGAAGTCGTCGGGTTGCGCTGGGGTGACTGGATCCGTTCCGAACATCGCCTGTCGATCGCCCGCAGCAGACAGAGCATCCAAGGCGGCACGATCGAAGTACCCACCAAGACCGCCGCCAGCCGACGCTCCATCGAACTCGACCCGACCACCGAGCAGACCCTGGCGCAGTGGCGACGCCGCCTCCAGCGCGACGGTCACACCACCGGCATCAACGACCCCATGTTCATCAACCCGGCCGGCAAGGCGCTGAACCCCGAGTCACTGACGCAGCTGTTCAACCGCAAAGTGGCCAGCAGCGGGCTTCCCAGGATCCGCTTCCACGACCTGCGCCACACCCACGCCTCACTCCTGATCGCGATCGGCGTGCCGATCAAGGTCGTCTCGTATCGGCTCGGCCACGCCCACCCCGGCTTCACCATGGCCACCTACCAACATCTCCTGCCCGGCATGGGCGCCGCCGCCGCCACACACTTTCAAGAAATGCTCGCCACCGCACGTGACGAACGCGACCATCAGCAGAACCACCGACGCGTCACCGTGATCGGTAGACACTCCACCGGCCCCAACGCGCGTCATCCCAGGTCACAGCATCGCGACGACCCGACACGGTAGATCGAACCGGTAGACAACCCACCGACCCAACAACAACGAAAGCCCGGAAACACAGTGTTTCCGGGCTTTCACGTTGGTGGCGGGGGCAGGATTTGAACCTGCGACCTTCGGGTTATGAGTGCACCGACGCCCGTGTGAGCTGGTCGGCGCTCATCGGCGTTCTCCCTGCTGAACGAGCGAATCGGGACCGGTGCACCGCTCCGTCGTATGCGTTGGTGGGCGCCCGTTGGTGCCCGTCGTGTTGTACGACTGTTGTACGGGGCAGCTCCCTAGCGACGGCACCACGCTCGTCTTTTGTGGTGGGTGCGAGTCGTGGCCGAGACGCTGGAGGAGATCCGGCTGTACGAGCTCGTCACGCCGAGACCGTCAGCCAGGCCGAACTCGCCAGCCGGCTCGACGTGACGCAAGGGGCGATCTCCAAGCTCGAGCACTCCGACGACGTCCAGGTGTCGACACTGCGGCAGT
>JAGQSS010000247.1 GCA_020439405.1 Ilumatobacter sp.
TGGCGTCCTGGATCGTTTCGAACGTTCCGCGCAGCGTGCCGGTGCTGTCGTAGACATGAATGTTCTGCGACACGTCGATGATCTGGTCGGAGAATTCCAGGATTTCGACATCGCTCAGCGAATCGGTGCCGTCGGCACCGCTGCCGCCGGTGTGGTCGACCTGCGAGAAGCCGGTAACGACGTTGATGGTGCCGCCCGACAGGACCAGCGGAGTTGTCGAGAAGTCTACCGTGTATTCGGCACGAGCGCTGGAATAATGCGCCGTGTCGGTGCCGCTACCGCCGTCGATCGTGTCGTCGCCGCCATTGCCGGTGATGTCGTCGTCGCCATCGGCGCCGGAGATCGTGTCATCTCGGTTCGCTCCCTCGAACACGTCGAGGCCCGACGCGCCACTCTCGTCGGTGACGTTGGCGGCCATGTCGATGGTCGCGGTCGCCGCGGTCGAAACCAGGCCGTCGCTGTCGGTGACCGTGACAGAAATCTCACGGTCATTGGCATTGAAGCCGAAGCTCTGGTCCGGATCCTGATAGGTGATCGCGTCGAACAGGGTCTGCGCCTGCGAAGTCGTCAGCGGGGCACCATTGGCGACGATCGTCACCGTGTCGCCTGTGTTGGTGATGGTGACGTCCATCAGGCTTTCGATATAAGCCTCGAAGGCCGCGTTGCCGCCAAAGACCAGCAGTCCTTCGCCGGTGTCGAGCGCGGAATCGACAGTCTGGTCGGGCTGAACGACCGACAGCGTGAAGGTCAGCTGTACGATCTCGTTTTCCGCGTCGGCGATGACGGCGCTGTCGGCGATTGCCGTGTCCGCATCACCCGAAGTGTAGGCATCGAGCGCGTTCGTCATGGCGATCGTCGGCGCGTCGGGATTGCCGTTGATCGTCACGGTCAGCGTGGCCGAAGCCGTGCCGCCATGGCCATCGGAGATCGAGTAGCTGAACGTATCCGTCAGCGTATCGCCGACGCCAAGCGCCTGGACGGCGGAAGAGCCATTGCTGAGCGCGTAGGTGTAGTCGCCGTTCGCGGCGATCGTGACCGAACCGTATGTACCGGCCTGCACACCCGTTGTCGTCACGGTCAGCGCATCGCCGTCGATGTCGCTGTCGGCCGTGCCGTCGGTCAGCACATTGCCGTTGGCGACTGTCGCAGTGTCCTCGGTGACGCTTGCGGTATCGGCGACCGCCACCGGCTGATCGTTGGTGCCATGGATGGTGATCGTGAGCGTCGACGAAGAGGATTGCGAGGGAGTGCCGTCATCGGCGGCGGTGTAGTTGAACACCTTGACCAGCGTCTCGCCGACGCCGAGCGCCTGCACCGTGGTCGAGCCGTTGTCGACGGCGTAGGTGAACGCGCCTGTTTCGGCATCGACGGTCAGCGTGCCGTCGACATCGGTAACCGTGATCGTGCCGGAAACCGGCAAGTTGCCGTCGACCTCGGTGACATCGAGGTCCTGGGTCGCGTTGGCGTCGCCGTCATTGTCGTTGGCGAGCAGGTTGCCTGTGGTGGTCGAGCCGCCACCTGCATCCTCGGAAACGGCTCCCGTATCGGCCGTCAGAACAGGCGCGTCGTTGACCTCATCCACGACAAGGGTAAAAGCCCGGGTGACCGAGGCGCCCTGCAGATCGGTTGCCGTGATCGATACCGAGAAGGAGCCAACATCGGCGTCAGTCGGTGTGCCGGAGAGCGTCGACCCGGCAAGGGCCAGGCCGGCGGGCAGGCCGGATATGGTGTAGCTGAGGGTCTCGGGGCTGTCGGCATCGGTGAACAGCGTCGAAACGTCAAAGCTGTAGGCACTGTCCTCTGTCGCAGGCGACGTCAGCGTGGCAGCGGTCGCCACCGGAGCATCGTTGATGCCGGTCACGGTGACGGTCAACGTACGGGGCAGCAAGCCACCATTACCGTCGGAAACCGTGTAGTTGAACACCACCGGCTCGGTTGCGCCAGTTGCGAGATCGTCGAAGCCGCTCATGTCGAGCGTGAGCACGCCGTCGGTCTCGGAGAAAGACAGAGTCCGCCCGCTGGTCGAGGAAAGTCCGGTGATGGTCAGGTCGTCGGAAAGATCCGCGTCGGTCACGCCCTGCAGCAGGTCGACAACGACTGCGGAACCGTTTTCGGTTCCGGCCGCATTGATGGCAGCAGCACCCTGCGGGTCATCATTGGTGCCGGTAATGGTCACGACGATCTGGTTTGAAGTCGTCGTGAAGGTGTCGGAAATGTCATAGGTGTAGACGAGATCGACCGTCTCGCCGGCAGCCAGCCCCTGAAGGAGCGCGCTTGAGGTGTCGACCTCCAGTTCGTTCGAGCCGTTGATCGACGCTGTCACGGCGGGTCCGGAAACCTGCGCCAAATTGGCAGCAGACAGAGTTCCCCCGTCGACATCGGAAGCGCTGGCCAGGAGATCGAAAGTCTGAACAGCAGGCGTATCGTCCTCGTTAGCCGCGCCGGTCAGGGAAGTGGCGGTCGGGGCATCGTTGCTGCCATTGACCGTGATGACGAGGTCGGCGTTATCGTCAAGCGCTCCGTCGCTGAGCGTATAGTTGAAGGTGTCGGTATCAACGGCGCTGTCGCCGAGTGCATCGACGGCGCTTGCCTGCGCGGCGGTGACACCGAGCGTATAGCTCCAGGAACCGTCGGCATTTAGCGTCAGACGGCCATAGGTGCCGTCGAACGTACCCGTCGTCGTTACCGACAAGGGGTCTCCGTCGACATCGGTATCATTGGTCAGGACGTTGCCCGAGGCCGTGACATCGGTGTCCTCGGTAACGCTGGCAGCGTCGTCATTGCCGACCGGCGCCTCGTTGACGTCGTTGATGACGAGGGTGAACAGTTCGGAATCGCCGCCCGCGGGCGTGGCCGTCGCGTCGTTGACGCTGACGAGGACTTCATAGCTTGACTGCGCCTCGAAGTCGGGCGAAGCGCCGATGAAGTATAGTTCGGAGCCACGGACCTCGAAGTCGGCCGCGTCCGTGCCCGACAGCGTGACGTCGTTGGTGCCGGTGGCATCGTCGGTGATGACGATATCGGCGACCTTGACGCCATTGCCGGCGCCCGGCGTGTAGATGCTGTTCTCGTCGAGCGTCGCGACGTTGGTCAGCGCAATGTCGGTCGGCGCCTCGTTGACGTCGGTGACGGTGACGGAGATTGTCTGCGTCGCCTGGCCGCCCTCGCCGTCGAAGACCGTGACCTCGACCTCGTAGACATTGTCCGTGCCGGTATCGGCCGGGTTCTCGAAGTCCTGGCCCGCCTTGAACTCAAGCGCGCCGGTCGTCAGGTTGATGGCGAACTTGTCGGCATCGTCGCCGCCGGTGATCGCCCACAGTGCCGAGCCGACTGCATCCGGGTCACTCGAGGTCAGTGTGGCGACCGATGTCGTGTTCTCGTCGACGTTGAACGCATTCGACGAGGTGATCGTCGGGTCCTCATTGACGTCGTAGAGGGTAACCGTGATCACCCCTTCGGTGGCCGGATTCGTCCCGTCGGACACGGAAACGCGGATCGAGTAGACGCCATTGGTGTCGCCGTCGTCGGGGTTTTCGAAGTCCGGGGCGGAAACGAAGGTCAGCGTGCCATCGGGCGCCAGGGTGAACTTCGCGTTGTCATCGGCGCCAACGCCCGCAACCAGCGTGTAGGTCAGCGCGGCGGAAGACGTGTCCGGATCGGTTGCCGTGATCGTGCCGGCAGCCGTCTGGTTCTCGTCGGCAGTGAGCGCCGTCGTGTCGAGAACAGGAGATTCGTCGTCGACATCGGTGACGGCGATGGTGAAATCGTTCGACGCCGAGGAACCGTCGGTGGAAGTGGCGGTCACGGTGACACTGATCGACGACTCGGTCTCGAAGTCGAAGCTGGCGCCCGAAGCGACAACCAGTTCGCCGGTACCGTTGACCTCAAAGCGCGCGTCGGAGGTCGAGTAGGTGACCGTATTGTTGGTCGCGTCCGCATCGGCCGATGAGACGGTGATACCCGTCGTCGCGCCGGCGGTCGCATTCTCGGCAATGGAATTGGCCGATGCGTCGGTGTCGGTCGGCGCGGTGACGTCGAACTCGTCCACATCCGTCACGGCGATGGTGTAGTTCTGGGTCGTGAACGAACCGTCCGTGGAGGTCGCGCGAACCGTAATGTCGTATGAAGCAGCGTCCTCACGGTCGATGGGGCCCGCGACGCTCACGACGCCCGTAGTGGCGTTGATCGCAAACCGGCCACTGGCATCGTCATCAAGTGAATAGGTGATTGTGTCGGTACCGTCAGCGTCGTCGGAAGACGCTGTAATACCCACTGTTGTACCACCGGCCGCATTCTCGGCCACTTCGTTGGAGGCGGAATCCGAGTCCGAAATCGCCGTCGCATCGAATTCGTCGGCATCCGCAACCGTGATCCGGATATCCCTGGTCGTCGTGTTGGCGCCGTCGAAGACCTCGACGGTCGCCTCGTAGACGTTGTCGGCGCCGGTGTCAGTCGGATTCTCAAAGTCGGCCGTCGGGTTGAAGGAGACCTCGCCGGTCGAACTGTTGATCAGGAAGGCGCCGGCATCGGTACCGGTCAGCGAATAGACCGGGCCGGAACCGACCGTGTCCGCATCGGAGGAATCGATGTCGAGCACCGTGCCGGTGGTGTTCTCGGTGACCGTCAGCTCGATCGGATCGCCCGCATTGGAGATTTCGGGCGCGTTGTCGTTCACATCGCCGACATTGACGGTGTAGCTCGCTGTCGCCGAACCGCCATTGCCGTCGGTGACCAGAACGTCAAGCGTGTAGCTGGAGGCGGCTTCGTAGTCGAGTGCGCTGTCTGCCGTAATGTCGCCATTGGCGTCGATCGAGAAGAGGCCTGCGCCTGTGCCGCCAACGATGTTGTAGCTCAGCGTGTCAGTGGTGTCGGGATCGCTGGCCGCCACATTGCCAACCGCATCGTTGGGCGCGTTATTCTCATCGATGGAGAAGGCGGCCCCGCCATTGGAGATCGACGGACCGTCATTGGTGCCGGTGACCGTGATCGTAACCGTGGCCGGGGCGGAATCGCCGGCGCCGTCATTGGCAACGAAGTCGAAGGTCACGGTGTCGGACTCGCCGGCTCCCAGCGCCTGGAAGCTTGCCGGCGGCGTGTAGGTGAACGAACCGTCCGGATTCAAGGCCAACGAGCCGTGGGCCGGCCCCGAAACCAGGCTGGCGGTGATACTGACGCTGTCGACATCGCTGTCGTTGGTCAGCACGTTGCCGCTGATGTCGTCGTTCTCGTAGCCTGAGGCGGCATCGTTGCTGGCCACGGGCGCATCGTTGGTGGCAGTAATGGTGACCGTCGTGCTGCCGTTCGCCGTCAGGGCGCCACCGACGCCTTGCGCCCCCGAATTGCCATCGTTGAAAGTCCAGTCGATCTGGACGCTTGCCGGCGGCGTGTCGCTGGTGTTGGCATAGGCGATCTGCCGCATGGCCTGATTCACCAGCGAATTGGTGGCGCTCGCGTTGAAAGAAAATGCCAGGGCACA
>JAGQSS010000248.1 GCA_020439405.1 Ilumatobacter sp.
CAGGCCGGGCGCCTCGGACAGTGTGCGCAGCACGTAGCGGACCCGCTCGGGCGTGTTGAGCCGACGGGTCGCCAGATACGAGTAGCTCTCGACGACGTTCGAGGCGATCAGGGTGTTCTCGAGGTCGAATGCCGCAACGTGACGCTTGGGATCGAGCACCTGCTTGCGCAACCGGACCATGCGGTCGGTCGACCGCGACTTGCCCGGTGTCGTCTTGACTCGAGCGTGCTGCACGATCGCCGGCAGGTGGATGTTCGTGGCGTAGTGGTGCCAGTCGACGATGCGCGGGTCGAGCTGGAACACCTGGTGGTCGACGTCGTCGAGCATGGCGTCGACGGCGAGCAGGTTGTCGACCTGATAGATCGCCTCGCACTCGGTGTAGAGACCGTACAGCTCCACGTACTGCGTGGCGGCCTCGACCTCGGCGCGACGTGACTCGATCGTGGCGGCCAGTTCGGCCTGCTTGCCGCGCAACGGGAGGGCCTGGAGCGTCTTCTCGCTCCACCCGAGCACGCGGTTGGCGCGACGCAGCTCGCCCTCGACCTTGCCACGACCGGGGAACCGCCATTCGGGCAGCACGATCGGCTGGCCCTTGGGGTCGTACAGCGGGTGCTCGGCGAACCAGGTGCTGACGTAGTCGATCAGCATGCGGTAGGTGAGCGGGTTGATGCCGCCCGATGCGACCTGGGTGATCGGCGGTGCGGCGTCGGGTCCGACGGCGGCGACGGCGATGATCGCGCTGACGACGATGTCGACCGGGATCACGTCGATCGTGCCCTCGGGGACGCCGGGGAACTGGCTGAGCAGCCCCTTGGCGTACGACAGGATGACGGGCTCGGCCATGCGGAAGCCGCGGATCCATCCGGGGTGCGGTTCGGCCCACGCCGACTCGATGATCGACGGACGCACGATCGAGACCTGTACGTCGCCACCGTTGGCGGCGACGGTGTCGGTCAACGCCTGCTCGCCGAGCGCCTTGGTGAAGGCGTACGCGTCGGGCCAGCCGACGCTGGCGGCGCGGGAGCGGCCCGCCTCGACGAGCTGATCGCGGACCCACCGCTCACGGATCTGTTCGGTCTTGGCGGCGAGCGCAGGGGCGCCGGCGGCGCCGAGTTCGGCGCGGGCTTCCTTGCGGAACCGTGCGAGGTGATCGGGCTGACGGCTGAGTGCGTCGTTGTCGCTGCGGAGCCGACGAGCTGCGGTGACCTCGGCTTTCCAGGAGAGGCCGATGTCGAACGGGCCGTCGCTGACCAGCACCTCGGGCGCCCTGCCGCGTCGGTTGCCGGCGACGTAGCAGGTGCTGACGGCGACCAGGTGCGGGGACACGCCGAGGTCGTGGCACAGCTGGGCGATGCGCACCGGGCCGAGCAGGTTGATCTCGACCGCTCGGTCGAGCGGCGAGTCGAACGACACGGTCGCCGCGGAGTGGATGACGACATCGGCGGTCGAGAAGATCCGGCGGTCGTCGTCGTTCAGCCCGAGGCCGTCGTTCGAGACGTCGCCGGTGATCGTGGTGATGCGGCGGGCGGTCATCTCGGCGAACGACTCGGTCGAGTCGGGGCCGTTGTACTGCTCACGCAACCGGTCGAACGCATCGTTGCGCAGCAGCTCCTTCTCGACGCGCTTGGCCGCCTTGGTGCGTTTGCCGTCGCGGACGAGCAGGACGAGTTCGCAGTCGGGCACGCTGCGCAGGAGACGCTCGACGAGCGCGGTGCCCACGAACCCGGTCGAGCCGGTGATGGCGATGCGCTTGCCAGCGAGCGATTCGGCGATCACAATGGCACTGTCTACCACTTGGTAGACGCATCTTCAATGTCGATCACGTCACCCGACCCATGACCAGCACCCCGACCCGCCAGCGCATCCTCGACGCCGCCATCGACCTGTTCGGTGCGCGCGGCGTCGACGCGGTGTCGCTCGACGAGATCGCGCGTGCGGTCGGAGTCCGCAAGCAGACGGTCCTCTACTGGTTCCCGTCGAAGGACGAGCTCCTCGACGCCGTTCTCGAAGCGGTCGCCGCCGAACTGCACCTCGCCATCGAAGCGGCGATCCGGTCGGCCGACGACGACCCGCTCGACCGGATCGACGCCGTGATCGAGGCCGTCTTCCGGCCGGCGGTCCGACGCCCGTCGCTGCTCGGCCTCGTCCGCGAGATGAGCCGGCTGCCGGCCGCACGCGCCGACCGGCTCCGGTCGAACGTCCAGCCACTCGTCGATCGCGGCACCGAGTACCTGGCCCTCGAGATGGACAAGGGCCGACTCCGGCGCGGCGATCCGGGGCTGATCGCGGCGCTCGCCTACTCGACCGTGACCGGGATCGCGACCGAACCCGAGGCGCTCCGTGCGGTCGGGTGGGAGGCCAACCTCGCCGGGCTCCGACATCTGCGCGACGAGTTGCGGGCGTTCCTGCGGGCGGCGCTGGCGCCGGAAACCTGACCGGTCCGGGTTCAGTCGTCGGCGGCCAGGCCGGCGTCGATCTCGGCTTCGAGGACGCGGAGTTCGTCGTACTCGTCGGTGAGCACCGCTGCGTCGTCCGAACACTCGAACACGATCTGTTCGGCCTGCTCGATCCAGGCGTCGACGGCGTCGTCGAGCGCCGCCGACGGCGTCGGACGGAGGTCGTCGAACCGCTCGCGATAGGTGCCGACCAACTCGTCGCACAGCTCCCGTCCGCCTGCGACCAGCTCGTCCTGGGCGGGGACGAGCGCGCGCTCCGATTCCCAGGCGATGGCCCAGTCGGCGTCGGAGGGTCGGTCGTCGTCGCCGCAACCGGCCACGGCGATCGCCACGATCGCGACGGCGGTGCCGAGGCCGAGGTGTTTCATGAGCGGAGCTCGACCGGTGTGGCGCGCAGCTCGAACCGGAAGTCGCAGTGGTCGGCGCCCGACATGATCGTCCGGGTCCTCGTGAACTCGACGTCGGGATTGAATCCCTCGATCAACGAACCGTCGCGGTTGCACGACATCGTCGCCCCCAGGTCGGCCAGCCCGAGCGATCGATACATCTCGGCGTATCGGCACCGGGTCACGTCGAAGGCGAGCACCTCGTCGCTGAGCTCGCGCACCTCCGACTCGAGCGCCCCGTCGGCCGACCATGCACCGAGCGCTGCTGCGAACCCGGGGAGCGAGTCGTCCCCGACGCGCTCGGCCAGTGCGGCGCCCTGCTCGCGAGCGACGTCGACGATCACGTCGCGAGCGGTTTCGTAGACCTCCGGGCCGAATCGTTCGGCGAGACGTTCGAGGAGCGGGGCGACGATACGTGCCTCGATCTCGCGCCGCTTCAGGACGCCGACGTCGTTGAGGTGGTCGACCGGCGGCTCGGAGCTCATGACGCCACGATACGCCCGCAGTGTGACGACCTCAGCGCTCCGGCTCGACGTCGGCGACCGGTGCCATCACGTGGACCACGTAGGAGAACAGTGCCGGACGAGTGGCGAGGTAGACGTCGAGCCACAACTGGACGAACCGGAGTCCGGTGTCGCGTGGATCCGGTTCGGCTCGCGCCGACCACCCGGCCAGCCCGAGCTGCATCTGGACGTCGGAACCGGCCATGTGCTGGGCGAGCGCGACCGACGCCGACACGACGGTCGGTGTTGAGAGGTAGCCGAGCCCGTCGGGCAGCCACAGCGACTCCTCGGCCCGGTGGCCGCCGCCGTCGTAGCGCCACATGCCGGCGTTCGATTGGTAGAACTCGACGCGTCCGGTGTGGATCGTCAGACGCTGTGGGGCGCCGTCGGGCGTGGCGACGACGACGTCGACCGTCGGATCGGCCTCGATGTCCCACAGCAGCTCCTTGGCCATGCAACGACGCTCGTCGTCGTGCGTTTCGGCACTCGGCGGATTCGTGCCGCCGGCGACCCGGACCTGGTCGGTCAGTGCTTGGTGTTGCGGCGACGGCGGCCGTGGCGTTCGAGCGCGAGTTCGACGAGGCGGTCGATGATCTCGGGGTAGGTCATCCCGCTCGCGATCAACATCTTCGGGAACATCGAGATCGGCGTGAAACCAGGCATCGTGTTGACCTCGTTGCAGAGGAAGCCCCGTGCGGGCCCCGACTCCTCCAGGAAGAAGTCGCACCGCGCCAGCCCGGTGCACCGGAGCGCGCGGTACACGGCGAGCGCCTGGTCGCGGACCGCCTCGGTCTGCTCGGGCGTGAGCGGCGCCGGGATGACACCGGACGACGCGTCGTTCACGTACTTGTCGTCGTAGCTGTAGAACTCGTCGCCGGGGAGGATCTCACCCGGCACCGACACGAACGGATCGTCGTTGCCGATCACGGCCACCTCGATCTCGCGGCCGACGATGCCCTCCTCGACGACGATCCACTCGTCGTACGTCAGCGCGTACTCGATCGCGTCGCGCAACTCGTCGACCGTCTTGGCCTTGGTGACCCCGACGGACGAGCCCATGTTGGCGGGCTTGACGAAACACGGCAGGCCGAGCTCGTCGACGAGTTCGGCGGGCAGGCCGGGCGTGATCTCGTGCTCGGCGAAGGCCCGGTAGCGGGCTTGGGGGATTCCGGCCGCGGTGAGGACCTGCTTGGCCATCGCCTTGTCCATCGCCACGGCCGAGCCGAGCACGCCTGCGCCGGCGTAGGCGACGTTGGCGAGTTCGAGCATCCCCTGGACCGTGCCGTCCTCACCCATCGGGCCGTGGAGCAGGGGCAGCACGACGGTGCGTTCGGGCTGGTCGGCGGCTTCGCCCAGCATCGTGGTCGGCGACAGGGTGTCGCCGCGGGGGTCGAGCCGGCTCGGGAGCGCGGCGGGGCCGGCTGCGAGGGCATCGGCCGCCTCGGTGGCGATCGCCCACTGGCCGTCGGTCGAGATGCCGATCGGGGTGACGCGGTACTTGTCGGGGTCGGCGGCGGCGAGCACGTGTGCCGCGGTGGTGCAGCTCACGTCGTGCTCGGCCGACTGACCGCCGAACAACACCACGAGGTTGATGCGCTCGTTGCTCACCCCCACGACGGTACCGTTCGGGACCATGCGGATCATGGCATCCCAGGTCGCCGCCGCCGTCGGCGGCACGCTCCACGGACCCGACGTCGCCGTCGACGGTGCCTCGTTCGACTCCCGGTCCGTCGCTGCGGGGGAGCTGTTCGTGCCGCTGGTCGCCGACCGGGACGGCCACGAGTTCGTCCCGTCGGCGCTCGAACGCGGCGCCACCGCCTACCTCACCAGCCGGCCGCCGGTCGGCGGCACGGCGATCGAGGTGGCCGATACCGCCGCCGCGTTGATGGCCCTCGCCGCGTGGGCGCGGGCACAACTCGACGTGCCGGTCGTCGGCGTGACCGGCAGTGTCGGCAAGACGTCGACGAAGGACTTCATCGCCGCCGCGCTCGGCGCGACCCGAACCGTGACCGCGAACGTCCGCAGCTTCAACAACGAGCAAGGTCTGCCGGTGACGATCCTGGGCGCACCCGACGGCGTCGAGGCGCTGGTCGTCGAGATGGGGATGCGCGGGTTCGGTGAGATC
>JAGQSS010000249.1 GCA_020439405.1 Ilumatobacter sp.
TCGCGGGCCGTGTCCCGGGTCAGGTGACCAGCGGTAACGGGCTCGGCTGGCGCCTCGCCCGTCACCTCAGGCACCTGACCCGGTGTCGGAACGGGCGGCACGCGAGACTCGGGCTCATGCGTGCTGTCGTCGTCAACGAATACGGCGGGCCCGAGGTGCTCACGATCACCGACGTGCCCGATCCCACCCCGGGGCCCGACGAGATCCTCGTCCGGGTGGCCCACACCGCCGTCAACCGTGCCGACACCCTGCAGCGCCAGGGCGGCTACCCCGACCCGCACCGGCGCGAGCACGAGATCCTCGGCCTCGAATACGCCGGAACCGTCGCCGCGGTCGGCGACCGGGTCACCATGTGGTCGCCGGGCGACCGCGTGATGGGCATCGAATCGGGTGCGTGCTACGCCGAACTGCTCACCACCCACGAACGTCAGGCGCTCCCGGTTCCCGACGGTGTCGACCTCGCCGACGCCGCCGCGTTCCCCGAGGTGTTCCTGACCGCCTGGGACGCACTGGTCGTGCAAGGTGGCCTCACCAGCGGACGTTGGGCGCTCGTGCATGCCGGGGCGTCCGGCGTCGGCACCGCCGCGATCCAGATCGCCAAGGCGATCGGCGCCCGCATCGCCGTGACGTGCTCGGCCGGCAAGATCGACGCCTGCCGCGACCTCGGCGCCGACCTCGTGCTCGAACGTTCGCCCGCCGACTGGGCGGCCGAACTCAAAGCGGCCGTTCCCGGCGGGATCGACGTCGTGCTCGACGTGATCGGGGGCGAGGAAGCCAACCGCAACCTGGCATCGATCAGGCCGCAGGGGACGATCGTGCAGGTCGGCCTGATGGGTGGCGCCAAGACCGACGTCAACATCGGGCTGCTCCTCGTCAAGCGGGCGACCTGGATCGGCACGACCCTGCGCGCCCGACCGATCGAGGAGAAGGTCGCCATCTGTCAGCGTTTCGTCGCCGAGATGATCCCGCTCGTCGAGTCGGGGGCGCTCCGTCCGGTGATCGACTCGCGCTTCCCGCTCGACCGGATCGCCGACGCGCATCGCCACATGGAGGCCAACGCGAACGTCGGCAAGATCCTGATCGACGTCTGACCGTCACCCGAAGATCTCTCGAAGAAAACCGCGAGGTCGTGGAGTTGTGTTGCTCCGGACGGGCGTGAACACCCGCCGAGAGCTCCACGATGAACGACCACCACGCAGTGCGACGCCGGTCGGCGCCGACGAGAAATTCGATCACGCGCGTATCAGCGAGGCGATCCGCCGTCTCTGTGGAGCCGAATCAGGCACCGAAGGAGCAGCGGGAATGACACTCATCGACCTCCCACTCGGCGGACGGACCGCCGACGACATCGCACACGACGACATCGCACACGACGACGACATCGCCCGGGCGGGCGTGAGCTGGAGCACGTCGGACGCACCGATCGGCGACGCGCCCGACGGCGGACTCGAGATCGACGAGGCCCCCGCCCGGAGCAGCTACCCACGCTGCTCCGACGGCAACGGCACGCTCACGCACCTGTTCTTCTCCGACGACGAGTTCGACATCGCACGTGCGAAGGCGATCTGTGGCAAGTGCGGTCTCGCCGAGACCTGCCTGACCGGCGCCCTCGATCGTGCCGAACCGTACGGCGTGTGGGGCGGATCGCTCCTCGTCGACGGGGTGATCGTCGAGGTCAAGCGTGGTCGCGGTCGGCCGCCGAAGCATCCGCGTCCGCCGCTGGTGGTCGACGAGGTGCCGTTGCCGCCGCACCTGGTCGCCTGACGGCCGGGAGGTCGCTGCTCTTCCCCTCGCAGAAACCTCCTTGACGCGAGACGGCGCAGCGTGGTCCACTGGTCCTCGCTGCGCCGCACTCGCGTAGTGCGGGACTCCCGCGAAACCCATCCAGATCTCCGCATGCCGCTCGCGTAGCATGCGCTCCCAGGAGGACGAACCGAATGATTCCGATGACGACGCAAGAACTGGGCCAGCAGCCCGGTCGCGCGCGTCTCGGCGCGTTCGCCGCCTGCTGCCGACCGCGTGCTGCCGCATCCCATCGCGGGAGCTGGCGTGTCGCTGTGGCCGTCCCGTCCCATGTCGCGACCGGTGTCGCGAATGCTGCCGGCAATGCCGACATGGGCTACATGGGCACCGCCGACACCACCGGTCTCGGTTTCGGCCTGATCAAGCCCACCGCCCGGCCCCTCGGAACGAGGTCGACGTAACACCAACGTCGAAACTCCTCACACCGAGGCCGCCGGGTTCCGAACCCGGCGGCCTTCTTCGTTTTTCGGCCACCGATCTCCATCCCACCCACACCCACCCAGACAACCCACCCAGACATGAAGGACCAACCCGTGAACAACCTCATCGAACTCCAGCCCATCGACGAGACCTCGGTCTCCACCGTCCCCGTCGCCCGCTGCGCCGACGGCAACGGCACCCTCACCCCGCTGTTCTTCTCCGATCACGTGCTCGACATCGCCCGCGCCAAGGCCATCTGCGCCAAGTGCGCCCTCAGCGAGTCGTGCCTGAGCGATGCGCTCGATCGCGAAGAGCCGTGGGGCGTGTGGGGCGGAGAACTGCTCTCGATGGGCAGGATCGTCGTCAACAAGCGCCCCGGTGGTCGACCACCCAAGCGGCCCAGGCCGCCCGTCATCGTCGACGAACTCGGTGTGGTCGAGGTTCCCCTCGACTCCGCACCCACCGTCGACGACGACGCCGACCTGGTCGCCGTCTGATCACCCGATCGGGCGCCCGACCCCACCCAGATCGCGGCCCGGCCGGCTTCGTACCGACCTGCCGGGCCGTCGACGTCACCCCCAGGACCGGTCGACGCCGTGCGAGGACCACTCGCACGGCGTCGGCCGTAGCCTGACGACATGACCGAACGAGCCCGCGTCCGCGCCATCGCGGTCGCCGTCGGCTCGTTCGTCGCCATCGCCGTCGTCGTGCTCGGCTTCTGGCTCGGCGGCGCGTTCGAACCGTCACAGCGCACCGACGGTTCGTTCGTCCTCGACGAGCGCGGCGTCTTCCAGCAGCCCCTCGACGACGTCAACGACGACACGTCGGGCGACCGACTCCCCGACGTCGTCCTCGTCGACGCCGACGGCGGTGAGCACTCCGTCGAGGAGCTGGTCGGCCGACCAGCCGTCGTCAACCTCTGGTTCTCGCGTTGTATCCCGTGCCGCCGCGAGCTGGTCGACTTCGCCGAGGTCCACGCCGAGTACGGCGATCGGGTCCGGTTCGTCGGTATCGATCCGTTCGACACGCCCGAGGCGATGCTCGAGTTCGCCGACGAGCGCGGCGTCGTCTACGACCTGTGGCGCGACCCCGACCAGGAGTTCGTCGACGCCGCCGGCATCGTCGGCTTCCCGGTCACCATGTTCGTCGACGCCGACGGCGTCGTCCTCCGCCAGACCGGCGAGATCGACGCCGCGACGCTCCGCTCGACGATCGACGAGCTGTTCCCCGAGGACGCCTGACGTGGGATTGTCGTTCCTGCGGGGTCTCGTCGCCTCGGTCAACCCGTGCGCGTTCGTGCTCCTGCCGACGTACCTCATGTACTTCCTCGGACTCGCCGGCACCCAGCCCGGCGATCAGCGTGCGACCGTGCGGCGGGCACTGCTCGTGTCGGCATCGGTGTCGGCGGGGTTCCTCGCCGTGTTCGTCGCCGTCGGGTTGGTGTCGGAGTACGTGACCGGCTGGATCGAGACCAACGCCGTCTACGCCACCGCTGCGATCGGCGTCGCGTTCGTGGTGCTCGGCATCGCGATGCTCGCCGGCTACGAACTGCCCGTCAGTACCCCGACCGTCGGGTCGCTCGGCGGACTGCGGGCCGAACGGGCCACGATCCTCGCCATGGCCGGGTACGGGGTCGCCTACGCCGTGACCTCCATCAGCTGCACCCTGCCGTTGTTCAGCACGACCCTGTTCGGCAACGTCCGTCGCGACGGGTGGGGGAGCGGCCTCGCCAACGTGGTGGCCTACGGGCTCGGCATGGCCCTCGTCGTCACGGCGCTGACCGTGGCGCTCGCCGTCGCGAACACCTCGCTGCTCGGCGCGCTGCGGGCCAGTTCGCGCCACGTGCACCGCATCGCCGCGGTACTCGTGTTGGCGTCCGGTCTGTACCTCCTCTACTACTTCGTCGTCGTCGACCTGAACGAGGGCAGTTCGCCCGTCACCGACCGGGTCGATTCGCTGCAGCGACGCATCACGATCGAACTCCAGGATCGTTGGCAGCTGGTCGCCGTCGTGCTCACCGTGATCGTCGTGGCCGCCGTCGTGTTCGCGCTCGGGCGGCGTCGGGATCGGTCGGCGACGGTGAGCTCCGAGTCCGAGCCCGACGGACACGTCCTCTAGCGTTCGGGCGATGCCCGACACACCGCAACGCGCCGCCGACGTCCCGATCCGACCCGCCGCGACGGTGATGCTCGTCCGCGACGGTGTCGACGGGCTCGAGGTCTTCATGATGCAGCGCACCCTGTCGGCGGCGTTCGCGCACGGCATGTACGTCTTCCCGGGCGGCAAGGTCGACGATGCCGACCACGCCGGCCACTTCGAGCCGATCTGCTACGGGCTCGACGATGCCTCGGCGTCGGCGCGCCTCGGTCTGGAGTCGGGCGGGCTCGCGTGGTACGTGGCTGCGGTCCGCGAGGTCTTCGAGGAGGCCGGCGTCTTGCTCGCTCGCCGTGCCGACGCCGACGCGGTGGTCGATCTCGACGAGCCGCAGCTGGCCGAGCGCTACAACGACGCCCGACACGCGGTCCACGAGGGACGACTCGACTTCGCGTCGTTCTGCTCCGAGGAGGGCCTGTTGCTGCTCGTCGACGCGCTCCACCTGGTCGACCACTGGATCACGCCGCAGGGCGAGCGCCGCCGGTTCGACACCAGGTTCTTCCTCGGTGCTGCCCCGCCGGCGCAGCACCCGCTGCACGACGACAAGGAGACGATCGCGAGCCGCTGGGTGCGACCGTCCGACGCCATCGAGCTGTGGCGCGAGGGCGAGCTGCAGATGCTGCCGCCGACGATCGCGACCCTCCAGTTCCTCGTGCCGCACACGACGGCCGACGCTGCGGTCGCCGCTGCTGCTGCCGTCGGCATTCCGGCGCCGGTGCTGCCGAAGGTGGTCGTCGTCGACGGCAAGTTCGCCGGCATCAAACGCCCCGGCGACGACGGCTACGACGACGTGCAGGAACCCGAGTTCGTGATGTAGCGACGCGTCAGTCGTCGAAGGCGGCGTTGACGGCGTCGAGGAGGCGGGCGGAGCAACCGGCCATGTCGACGTCGGCGTCGGTGGTCGGCGGGAGCAGGTCGGTGACGATGCGCTCGGCGATCGCCCGGAACTCGTCGGCCGCCGCACCCTGTCCACCCCAGGCGACGGGAACGCCGTCGTCGTTGCCGGCCGCCACCGTCGGCTCGAGCGGGATCCGGCCGATCAGCGGTGCGTCGATGTCGGCGGCGAGCGCAGCACCGCCA
>JAGQSS010000024.1:0-2646 GCA_020439405.1 Ilumatobacter sp.
CCGTCGCCGCGGATCGTCGCCGGCGCGCCGCCCCGGGCCGCTTCGGCGAAGGCGGCGACGACGCCGCCATCGGCGCGCTGACGCGGGCCGTACACGGTCCCGAGCGCCAGCGCGGTGAACTCGACAGCGTCGAGATCGCGCGCCGCCTCGAGGAGGTCGACCGTTGCGCGGGCGACGACGCCACGGACGCCGCGTGGTTCCAACGGCCGCTCCTTGACCGGCACGTCCTTGCTGGCGGGTCGTCCGTAGATCGCGCTCGCAGGAATCGCCGTGACGAGCTTCGACACACCGTGGTGACGGGCTGCGTCGACGAGCGCCAGCGTCGTCGCGAACGCTCGGGCGAGATCGTCGGTGGCGCGCGAGCGCGGGACCGCAGCGAGATGGTAGACGACGTCCGGACGTCGCATGCCGATCAGCGCGGCGCATTCGCTGCTGCCGGCGTCGAGGTGGTGAATTTTCAACGAGCCGGCCGCGTTGCGGGCGTCGGCGAGGTTGCCGAGGCTGCCGTGCGACAGGTCGTCGACCACGTCGACGGCGACGTCGTCGGCGAGGAGTCGTTCGACCAGGTGCGATCCGATGAAGCCGGCTCCGCCGACCACCAGGGCACTCGTCATCGTCGAACCGCTCGCCACGGCGCCATTCTGGCCGGTCAGGGTGCGTCGGCGGGCAACCGCTCGTCGACGACCTCGGCCGCTGCGGGCACCGAGTACGTCGGGCCGATGACCGAACCGGTCACCGTGGCCGACGCCTCGACGGCGCCGGCGATGATCGAGTCGTGGACGCGGGCGCCGGCGGCGACCGCGGCGCCGGGCAGCAACAGCGAGCCCGAGACGTCGGCGTCGGCGCCGACGGAGGCGCCGGCCGACACGACCGAGTCGGTGAGCGTCGCCGACGGATCGACGGTGGCACCGTGCTCGACGGCGTCGACGCGAATCGAGCGTCGGCCGTTCACGATGTCGAGGTTGGCCTGGAGGTAGAGCTCGGGGCGTCCGGCGTCGATCCAGTAGTCGTCGGTCGACATCGCGGCCAGGCGGCGATCGGCGACGAGGGCCGGGAACACCACCCGCTCGACCGAGACCCGCTCGCCCTCGGGCACCAGGTCGAGCACCGAGGGCTCGAACACGTAGGTGCCGGCGTTGATGAGGTTCGAATCGGTCTCGCCGGGGGCCGGCTTCTCGACGAAGCGTCGGACGTGCCCGTCGGCCTCGGTCTCGACGACACCGAAGGCCGATGGATCGTCGACCGGCGTCAGGTGGATCGTGGCGTCGGTCGCCATGGCCCGGTGCGCCGCCAGCAACTCGCCGACGTCGAGGTCGGTGATGATGTCGCCGTTCGCCACGATGAACGTGTCGTCGACACCGACGTGTCGGGCCGCGAACGCGATCGCACCACCTGTGTCGAGCGGCTCGGGCTCGACGGCGTAGTGGATGTTGACATCACCACAGCGGTCGTCAGTGAACGCCGCAGCGAAGGGCTCGGGGCGGAAGCCGAGCGCCAGGACGACGTCGGTGACGCCGCACGGCGCCAACCGCTCGACGAGCTGGACGATCATCGGCCGGTGACCGACCGGGAGCATCGGCTTGGGGACGTCGTACGTGAGCGGTCGGAGCCGGGTTCCGAACCCGCCGACCAGTACGACGGCGAGCATCAGCCGTCGCCCTCGGTGCCGTCGTCGACGGTGGTGTCGGCCGTGGTGTCGTCGGTGGCGACCGTGTCGTCGACGGTGGTGTCGGACGGAGCGAGACTGCCCAGGTCGACGGTGCTGTCGGACTCGAGCAGCGACTCGAGATCCTCCGGTCGGAGCTGGCCGCTGTCGATCGCGCCGAGCTCGGGCAGGTTCTGTGCCCACGGCGGCATCACCTGATCGGTGTCGGCGGGCGTGAAGTAGATCGCGAACACCATGCCGTCGTTGTCGACGTGGATGTTGTCCATGTTGGCGATGTACCGGTTGCCGCCGTCGGTATCGGTGAACGACCCCCACGCCTTCACGGTGACCTCGGCGTCCTCACCGGCGCACTGGGTCTCACCCTCGATGTACTCGGCGAGGATCTCCGACGGTGCCTCCGCGGCAAAGTTGGGGTTCGGCCCGACGGCCGACGCCGACGGGAACACGATCGAATCGTCGTTCAGCTCGACGTCGTAGCTCTCGAGGAAGACCCCGAGCGTGGCGTTGCGGCCGGTGGCCCGCGACGTGTACGGGTGCCAGTGGATGACACCGTCGTCGTGGCTGTGGATGCCCGAGCGGACGAAGTTGATGTTCGTGAACTGCCCCTGGGAGTTGCGCTCTTCGAGGTTGCCGTTGAGCTGCACCCAGCCGTCGCACAGGTAGAACCCGTAGGCCGCGTGCCAGTGGTCGTTGATGGTCGGGGGCGACTGATCGGCCGCCGGCACCGACTGTCGGGCGTACACGATGAGCCCGAGACCGACGATCAACGTGATCGCCACCGCGAGCGGGAACACCGTCCCACCCTGGAAACGGACCTTCTGCCCCTTGCCCTTCTGCGCGAGCTTGGCGGCCTTCTTGGTCGACGACGAACTGCTTGCCACGGCTCGCAAGGCTATCGGAGGGCGCCGCGGAACCGCGGGCGGCGTTCTCAGCGGGCGATCAGACCGATGAGCTGGTCGTACGCGTCGCCGATGGCCGCC
>JAGQSS010000024.1:2746-22368 GCA_020439405.1 Ilumatobacter sp.
CGCCGCGGAACCGCGGGCGGCGTTCTCAGCGGGCGATCAGACCGATGAGCTGGTCGTACGCGTCGCCGATGGCCGCCGGCGAAGCGTGTTCGACGACCCAGGCCCTGCCGGACGAGCCGAGACGTGACCGGCGCTCGACGTCGTCGGCGAGCTCGCGAATCGCCGCAGTGAACGCGTCCGGGTCGTCGGGCGGCACGCTCAGTCCGGCGCCGGCGGCCTCGAGGAGACGGGGGATCTCGGTCCCGGCGTCGATCGACGCCACGACCGGACGACCGGCGGCGAGACTCGAGTAGGTCTTCGACGGCACGCTGACGTCGCCGAGGCCCGTTCGGAGCGGGACGACGTGGATGTCGCCGGTCGCGAGGACCTCACCGAGACGCTCGATGGGCTGGTAGCCGGCGAATCGCAGGTTGGGCACGTCGGCGGCTCGCCGTTCGAGCTCGGCGCGGGCCGCACCATCGCCGTTCACGACGAACCCGAGACCGGGACACCGACGTGCCGCCTCGACGACCAGGTCGAGCGACTGGGAGAAGCCGACGTTCCCGGCGTACAGCACCACCGGTCGGTCGTCGAATCCGAGTTCGGCTCGGTACGCCGTCATCCGATCACCGGGAGCGATCCGTTCCGTGTCGACGAAGTTGGGGATCACGTGGACGCGCTCGCGCGCTGCGGGCCGGATCTTGGCGGCCACGTTGTCGCGCAGGTCGTCGCTGAGCACGGTCACCGCGTCGGCCCGGTGGTAGCTGACGCGTTCGAGCCACGACGCGACAGCGATGATGCGGCGGTTCGTGATCGCGCCGGTGCGGACGGCGGCATCCGGGAACACGTCCTGGATGTTGAAGAGCAGCCGTCCGCGACGGAGCCGTGCGACGAGCCAACCGGTGAGACCGAGCGTGAGCGGCGGCGACATCGCGATCACGGCGTCGGCGCGCCGGAACCACCCGCCGGCGCGGAGTGCGGCGACGCCCGCCAGGACCGAGAACCCGACGAACCCCATCGCACGGCGGACGAGATTCGACTTGTCGTCGCCGGGGAAGGGGTGCACGCGGGTGACCGAACCCCACGCGGTGCGTTCGGTCCGGACGAGACGCCCTGTCCAGCCGTCCTCGATCGCATGCGCCCGGTACCACGGCAGCGAGGTGACGACGTGGAGTTCGTGGCCGCGCGCGGCCAGCTCCTCGACGATCCGGGTCAACACGGTGCCGGTCGGCGCCGTGTCGGGCGCGAAGTGGGGTCCGAGGACGACGAGCTTCACGGCGGGCAGCCTGTCACGCCCCGACCTCGACGGCGCGTCGATACGCCGCCTCGATCGCCGCACCCGATGTCTCGATCGTGAACGCGGCTCGACGTGCGTGCCCCCGCTCGGCCCATGTGTCACGGTCGGTGCGCATCTCCCCCACCGCCGCCGCCCAGGCGGCAGGGGCGTCGGGTCCGTGCTCGACGATGATGCCGGCGTCACCCACCACCTCGCGGACGGCGGGGGCATCGGACGCGATCACCGGCGTCCCGAGCGCCATTGCCTCGACCAGCGGTGCACCGAAGCCCTCGTACTCGCTCGGGAACGCCAAGGCCACCGCGCCGGCGATCAACGCGTGGAGGTCGGTTTCGGCGATCCTGCCCGGCCGCACCACGCGGTCGGCGACCGGCGACGTGGCGAGCACTGACCGAAGTTCGGGTTCGCCTCGCCCGGCGCCTCCCGTGAGCACGACCATCACGTCGTCGTCGGCGTGTTCGAGCATCCGAACGAGCAGGTCGTGACGCTTGTGGGGGTGCGTGATCGCCGGATAGACGACGTAGGGCCGACCGTCGATGCCGAGGGTCGCACCGACTCGTTCGATCGCGCCGTCGTCCGGGGTCGGTACGGGTGGCACGCCGTGGGGGACGACGACCACGCGCTCCGGATCGGCACCGAACACGTCGACGACCCGCTGCCGCACGTACGCAGTCGGCGTGGCGACGACGGCGGCTCGGTCGACCGACCTCGGCATCATCAGATCGAGGTAGCGGCGTCGCCCGGCGCTGAAGTACTCGGGGAACCGTCGGTACTGGAGGTCGTGGATCGTCAGCACGATCGGCCGACGGCCGATCATCGGTGTCGTGCCGCCGCCGTGGTGGACGACATCCGCGTGACGGGTGCGAGCCGCGAGCCAGGTGTGTTCGAGCGCGATCCGGACGGCGCGGTTGTCACGATCGATCGGGGTGGTGTCGAACGGGAACCGTTCGGCGAGCTTCGTGTGGACCCGCTCGAACGACGCGGTGCACTCGATCCGGACGTCGAGATCGGCCCCGATCGCCTCGAGGCCGAGGAGCTGGCGTGCCAGGTACTGCTCGGACCCGCCGACCCGACCCGGGGCGATCCAGGTGAGGTTGACGCACACGTCGATCGTCATCGTGCGACCTCGCGATAGGCCGCCGCCGTCGCCGCCGCGCTCGCCGCCCACGTCGCGCTCGACACTCGCGATCGCCCGGCGCCGACCAACACGTCGCGCCGCGACATCGCCTCGACCACCCCGCCGGCGATCGAGTCGACGTCGGTCGGGTCGACGAGCACTGCGGCACCGCCTGCGGCTTCCTCGGTCGCTCCCCCACAACTCGTGACGACCGGGGTGTCGGTCGACATCGCCTCCAGGATCGGCATGCCGAACCCCTCCTCGAGACTCGGATACGCGAACACCGTCGCCAACGAGTAGAGGGCGTGGAGGTCGCCGTGGGGCACGAACCCGACGAACCGGACGTCGAGGTCGTCGTCGATCGTCACGTCGCCCCAACCGGTCGCCCCGGCGACGACGAGCGGGACGTCGTCGTCGAGACGCGACACCGCTTCGGCGAGACGCGGCAGGTTCTTGCGCGGCTCGAGCGTGCCGACGGCGAGGACGAACCGCTCTGGGAGCGAGAACCGGGACCGGACCCGGGCGAGGTCGTCGGCGGTCACCTCGACCTGTTCGACGCCCCAGGGCACGACGCGGATGCGATCGTCGTCGAAACCGAGCCGCACGAGGTCGTCGGCGGTCGCCGTCGACGGGCAGAGCACCAGGTCGGCGACACGGCAACGGTCGAGGCCGGCGGTCATCACCCGGACGCCGTGACCGGTGAACCGGTCGGGAGTGTGGACGAACGCGACGTCGTGGACGGTCACGACGTGCGGCGCGCGGGTCGCTGCCGGGACGGCGACCGTCGAGTGGCACACGTCGATGGGGCCGGTGGCGCGCTCGACACGCGGCCACTCGAACCGGTTCCAGGTCTCGTACAACCACGGCCGCGCCAGCGGGAGGCGCACGGGGTCGGCAGACGGGCGGAACGCCGGGTCGGGGTCACGCCGGTGACGCCCCGCCACACCCACGACGTCGACGTCGTCGAGGCGACGCAGCTCGTCGTACACCCGCAGTGCTGCGACCGCCGTCCCACCCGGGACGTCGTGCCAGCACTGCTCGAGCGTGTAGGCGACGCGCATCAGACGATGACCCCGGCGGCGAGCGCCGGCTCGCGGTACGCGGCGGCGAGGGTCTCGACGGTCTCGTGCGCGTTGAGCCCGCTCGGGTTCGGGACGATCCAGAGTTCGGCGCCCTCGAACGGGTCGTCCTGTCGTCCCATCGTCGCCTTCGGGACGCCGAACGCCGTGCGGTAGGCCGTGATGCCGGCGATCGCGACGACCCGGGGCGACCACGCGCGGACGCGGGCACGGAGTTCGTCGCCACCGCGCCGGTACTCGTCGGTCGTCAACTCCGACGCACGCGCCGTTGCCCGACGCACGACGTTCGTGATGCCGATCCCGCGCTCGATCAGGTGGCGACGATCGTCGTCGGTCATCCCGGTGCCGCGGTCGATCTCGCGCTCGATCACGCCACCCTGCAGCAGGGCCGGGTAGAAGCGGTTCCCGGGGTGCGCGAAGTGCGTCTGCGTCGCCGCGGTCCAGAGTCCGGGGTTGATGCCGACGAACAGGAGCCGGAGCCCGGGTCCGACGAGGTCGTCGACCTCGGCGTCGCGGAACGACTCGAGTTCGGCGCGCGTGAAACCCATCGGCGGCAGGGTACGCCGAACCGCGAGCATGGGCACATGCCGCACCCGTACTGGCCGCTGTTCGACCTCGAGGTCCGGACGCCGCGGCTCACCCTGCGGGTCCCCGACGACGACCTCGAACGACGACTCCTCGACGTCGCGTCGCGTGGTGTCCACGACCCGGGCTTCATGCCGTTCACGGTGCCGTGGACCGATCTGCCGCCGCCCGACTTCGAGCGCAGCGCACTCGAGTTCTACTGGCGCAACCGGATGGTGCGCCCGGAGTCGTGGAACATCCTGTTCGCGATCCTGGTCGACGGCGAGGTCGTCGGTTCGTCGAATCTTGGCGCCGAGGGTTTTCCGGTGACGCGCTGGTTCGAGACCGGGTCGTGGCTCGGTCGGGAGTTCCACGGGCGCGGGCTCGGCAAGGAGCTCCGCATCGCCACCCTGCATCTGGGGTTCGTCGGGTTCGACGCCCTGATAGCCGGCACCGGCGCGTTCGTCGACAACGCGCCGTCGCTCGGCGTGACGCGCAGCCTCGGCTACGAGCCGAACGGGATCGCCCACGCGGCACGGCGGGGCGAGCTCGGGGTCATCGAGAAATTCCGCATGACTCGCGAGCACTTCGAGACCCACGTCCGCCGCGACGACGTCGAACTCGTCGGCCTCGACCCCGTGCGCGCCCTGCTCGGCCTGTCCTGACCCGGTCGGTCGAGGTCGGTTGATGTCAGACCGGAACCGACCGGATCACGACCTCGTTGCAGCAGGACGTGGTCGGTTCCGGTCTGACGTCAACCGACCTGCAGCAACCGATCGACGAGTTCGGCGAGGGGTTCGCGGTAGTCGCGCAGCAGCGGGATGCCGGCGGTGCGCAGGGCGGCGTTGTCGAGCACGCTGTTCGCCGGACGTGGGGCCGGACGCGGCGGATCGAGGTCGGCGGTCGCGATCGGGTGGACCATGCCGGGATCGCGCCCGGCGGCGTCGACGATGTCGCGGACGAACTCGTACCAGCTGACCGCGCCCTGGTTGGTCGCATGAAAGACACCGCTCGGCCGTTCGACGGCCAGCCGACGGACGAGGGGTGCCAGGTCGGCGGTGAAGGTCGGGCAGCCCCGCTGGTCGTCGACGAACGACAGCGAGTCGCGTTCGGCGCTCAGCCGCAGCACCGTCTTCACCATGTTGCCGCCGGCTTCGCCGCACACCCACGAGGTCCGCACGATCGTGGCGTCCGGGCCGGCCGCCTGCTCGCCGGCGAGCTTGGAACGACCGTAGACCGACTGCGGGCCGGTCGGGTCGGTCTCGACGTACGGTCGGTCGAGCGTGCCGTCGAACACGTAGTCGGTACTGATCTGCACGAGGTGCGCGCCGACGTGGTCGCAGCTCTGGCGGAGCCATGCAACGGCGTCACCGTTGACGCGCTGTGCTCGTTCGGGATCGGACTCGCAGGCATCGACCGCAGTCCACGCCGCACAGTTGACGACGACATCGGGCATCGCCGCTCCGACCACTGCGGCCACCTGGTCGCGATCGCCGATGTCGAGCGTGGCTCGATCAGCGGCGACGACGTCGTCACCCTCCCGTCGGCACGCGGCGACGAGATCGTGGCCGAGTTGCCCTGCTGCGCCCGTGACGAGGATCCGCATCAGAGACCGGCGCGCGCCTTGAGCGGCTCCCACCAGTCGCGGTGGTCGCGGTACCACTCGACGGTGTGCTCGAGGCCGGCGTCGAAGTCGCGCTCGAGCCGCCATCCGAGCGCGGTGATCTTCTCGATGTCGACCGAGTAGCGACGGTCGTGGCCGAGCCGGTCGGGCACCCACTCGATGAAGCTCTCGTCGCGACCGGTGAGCGCGAGGAGCCGTTCGGTGATGTCGCGGTTCGTGACCTCGTTGTGCGCGCCGATGTTGTACACCTCGCCGACCGCACCACGCTCGAGCACCAGATGGGCCGCCCGGTTGTGGTCCTCGACGTGGATCCAGTCGCGGATGTTCCCACCGTCGCCCATGAGCGGCACCGTCTTGCCGTCGAGCAGGTTGGTCGTGAACAGCGGGATCAGTTTCTCGGGGAACTGGTAGGGCCCGTAGTTGTTCGAGCACCGCGTCACGACGACCGGCAGGCCGTACGTCGTGTGGTAGCTGAGTGCCAACAGGTCGGAACCCGCCTTGGCGGCCGAGTACGGCGATCGCGGCGTGAGCAGGTCGCCTTCGGCGAACGAGCCCTCCTCGATCGATCCGTAGGTCTCGTCGGTCGAGATGTGCAGGAACCGCTGCACGTCGCTGCGACGCGCCACGTCGCACAACACGTTGGTACCGAACACGTTGGTGTGGACGAACGCGTACGGGTCGGAGATCGACCGGTCGACGTGGGTCTCGGCGGCGAAGTGCACGACGGCGTCGTGCCCCGGCAGGTACTCGGCGACGGCGTCCTGGTCACAGATGTCGCCCTGCACGAACCGGCAGCGACGGTCGTCGACGACGTCGTCGATCGAGGCCAGGTTGCCGGCGTAGGTGAGCTTGTCGAACACCGTGACCTCGTGGTCGCTGTTGGCCAGCACCCACCGCACATAGTTCGATCCGATGAAGCCGGCGGCGCCGGTGACGAACAGTTTCACGAGTCCTCCGAGACGACGTCGGCGAGCAGGGGCGCCGTACGGTCCTTGGTCGAGAGTTGGAGCGGATCGTCCGGGTCGATGGCAATGGGCCACTCGATGCCGGCACCGAGTGGGCTGCATGCCTGCCCGGCCATACCGGGCTGCCACTCGGTGTCGAAGCAGTACAGGTACTGGCAGCCGTCGGTCAGCGCCTGGAATCCGTTCGCGACGCCCGACGGCACCAGCACCTGGACGCCGGGCCGCAGTTCGACGGTGACGACCGCGCCGCGAGTCGCCGAGCCCGGACGGAGATCGGCGTAGGCACCGAACGCCTCGCCCGACGCCACCGTGACGAGCTTGGTCATCTGTTCGGCGTGCATGCCGCGCACCGCGCCGCGTCGCGTCTCGGTGACGTTGATCTGATCGAACGTGTCGAGATCGACCCCGGCGGCCCGGAACGCCGACCGGCGGAACAACTCCCGGATCGTGCCGCGCTCGTCGCTGACCTGTTTCGGGGTGACGATCACCAGGCCGTCGATCGCGCTGGGCGCGACAGAGAAATCGACGATCTCCACCGGCATCACTCGACGTCGATCTGGCAGTGGTCGCCGACCATCAGGCGCAGTGCTCGCGGCTTCTGCGCCGAGCGGCGGACGGTGGCGTCGGACCCGATCAGGCTGTCCTCGAGGCGGGCGATGTCGACGACCGAGGAGTCGTCCATCAGCACGGAATGCTCGACCTCGGACCGCTCGACCACGCAGTTCGCGCCGATCGCCGAGAACGGGCCGATGAACGAGTCGACGATCCGGGCACCGGCACCGATGGCGACCGGACCGCGCACGGTGGAGTTGACGATCTCCGCGCCCTCGGCCACGACGACCCGCCCTTCGATCGAGGAGGTCTCGTCGACCGAGCCGTCGATCCGACGCTCCATCCGCTCGAGGATGAGACGGTTGGCCTCGAGCAACGGCGTCAACTTGCCGGTGTCGATCCACCATCCGTCGAGCAGTTCGCACCGGACGCGTTCGCCGGCGTCGAGGACCCATTGGATCGCGTCGGTGATCTCGAGTTCGCCACGCGGCGACGGCTCGATGGCGGCCACCGCGTCGTGGATCCGCGGTGTGAAGAGGTAGACGCCGACCAGCGCGAGGTCGGAGGGCGGGTCGGCGGGCTTCTCGACCAACTGCACGACGTTGCCGTCGGCGTCGAGCGTGGCGATGCCGAACCGGTGCGGATCGGGCACCTTCTTCAAGAGGATCTGTGCGGCCGCCGGCTGCGGCCCGCTGCGTGCCTGCTCGAACGCTTCGACGAACGCGGCCAGGTCCTGCTCGAGCAGGTTGTCGCCGAGGTACATCACGAAGTCGTCGTCGCCGAGGAAGTCGCGGGCGATCAGGACGCAGTGGGCCAGCCCGAGCGGTGCGTCCTGCGGGATGTACGTGATCTCGGCCCCGAACTGCGAGCCGTCGCCGAGGCCGGCCATCACCTCGTCGCGCGTGTCGCCGACGATCACGCCGATCTCGGTGATGCCTGCCGCGACCATCGACTCGATCCCGTAGAACAGGATCGGCTTGTTGGCCACCGGCACGAGTTGCTTCGCCCGGGTGTGGGTGATCGGACGCAGGCGCGTGCCGGCACCACCGGCGAGGACGAGGGCCTTCATGGCCGCGCAGTCTAGGAGGTCTCGTAGTCGGCGGGCGCCTCGCCGACGCCTCGGAAATAGTCGAGGACTTGCTGCGACCCGCCGTCGAGTTCGACGACCGAGTTGCCCGAGATCGTCGTCGGGCTGACCGGGATGCGGTACGTGTGGAGACCCTCGCCGACGGCGGCTCGGAGCGTCTCGGCAGCGTCGTACGCGTCGAGACGACCGTCGACACGCACCGACGCGGCCACCGCTTCGACGAGGTCGCCGGAGCTGAACGGCGACGACTGCATCCGTTCGAGGGCACCGTTCACGGCGGCACGCATGAACAACTGCTGTCGCTCGATGCGGCCGAGGTCGGCACGTGGATCGATGACCCACTGCGAACCGTCCCACTCCTCGTAGTAGCGGCTGCGTGCGTACGCGAGCGCTTCGACGCCATCGAGCGTCTGACAGCCCACGTCGAGGGCCAGACCGCTGTGGGTGTCGCGTGCGGCGTTGCCGACGCACACCTCGACGCCGCCGATCTCGTCGATGATGTCCTTGAAGCCGATGAAATCGACCTCGACGTAGTGATGGATCGGGATGCCGAGTTCGTACGAGATCGTCTTCGCCAGCCGTTCCGGGCCCTCGTTGTACGCCGAGTTGATGCGCTGGCTGCGACCGGTGTCGGCGATCTCGACCCACAGGTCGCGCGGGATGCTGGTGAGCGCCAACCCGCCATTCGCCTCCTGGCGCAGGATCATGATCGTGTCGGACCGGCGTCCGCCGACCTGGTCCGAACCGCCGACGATCCCGAAGTCCTCGTCGTCGCTGCTGACGCCCTCCCGGCTGTCGGAGCCGACGAGCAGGTAGTTGACCGCCGGATAGGTGATGTTGTCGATCACGCCGTCACCGTCGATGTCGACGTCGCCCTGGCCCGGCAGCGGCGCCAGGACCTCGTCGAGACCGGCGACGACCTCGACGTCGGCCACGCGCTCGTCGGCGGCACGAACGATGCCCCACACGCCCGCTCCGGCGACGACGGCGGCGACCAGCAGCATCGCCGGCAGGGGGGAACGACGGCGGCGGCGCGGCGACGACGTCATGGGCAGATCGGACACCCGGGCAACGCTATCCGGGGTGTTCCGCGCCCGGCGGTCACCCCGATGTGACCCCCGGCGGTCGGCGGCGACGGTTCAGTGCGGTCTCAGGTGGACGATGTCGCCGACGTCGACGCGGTGGCTGATGGCGCACTCGTCGACGACGACCAATCGCCCGTCGGCATCGACGTCGACGGCCGTGCCGACCAGCTCGTCGCGGGGCCGGACGACGCGGACCCGCTGGCCGAGGGTGACGAGGTGCGATCGATAGCGCTCACCGACGTCGTCGGGGAGTTCGTCGAACGCTCGGAGGACCTGCTCGAGGAAGACGGCGGGATCGATGTCACCGAGCCGCGCGGCACCATCGGGTGCCCAGCGCAGATTCACGCCGGTGCCGACGACCACGACCCCGTTCGGCGCCCGCTGAGCGAGCACACCGGCGACCTTGGCCCCGTCGACGACGACGTCGTTCGGCCATTTGAGACCGGCTTCGACACCGGCGACCCGCCGGGCGGCCCCGAGAACCGCGAGTCCGACGCGCCGCACCAGGTCGGCGGGCTCGGGCGCGTCACGGAAGAGCAGTGACACGAGCAGGTTGGTGCCGGGCGGTGCGTCCCAACGCCGGTCGAGCCGGCCCTTGCCGGCGGTCTGGTGTCCGGTCCGCAACACGGTCCGGTCGGGGGCCGAGTCGGCCTCCGCCAACAGGTCGGTGTTCGTGCTCCCGGTCTCGTCGACGTAGCGGAGGTGCCACAGCGGCGAGTCCGGGTCGCTCCGGAAATGGTCCGAGGTGCTCACAGCACCTACATTGGCAGCCGTGCTGCAGAAGATCCTGATCGCCAACCGCGGCGAGATCGCCGTCCGTGTCATCCGCGCCGCCCGCGAAATGGGCATCGCGACCGTCGCGGTGTACTCCGAACTCGACCGCAATGCCCTGCACGTCCGTCTCGCCGACGAGGCGTACGCCCTCGGCGGGCAGACGGCGGCCGAGAGCTACCTCAACACCGAGGCGATCCTCGACGCGATCCGCCAGAGCGGCGCCGACGCCGTGCACCCCGGCTACGGCTTCTTCTCCGAGAACGCCGACTTCGCTCGTGCGATCACCGACCTCGGTGTCACCTGGATCGGCCCGCCGCCGGAGGCGATCGACGAGATGGGCGACAAGGTGTCGTCCCGGCTCGCCGCCGAGCGCGGTGGCGCCCCGATCGTTCCCGGTACGACCGAATTCGCGCAAGGCCCGGACGAGATCCGCGACTTCGGCAATTCGCACGGCTGGCCGGTGTGCATCAAGGCCGCGTTCGGCGGCGGTGGGCGCGGCATGAAGGTCGTCAACTCGGCCGACGAGGTCGACGACGCGATGGCGTCGGCGCAGCGCGAGGCCAAGTCGTTCTTCGGTCGCGACGAGGTGTACGTCGAGCGCTACCTCACCTGGCCTCGCCACGTCGAGGTCCAGATCGTCGGCGACCAGCAGGGCGACTGCGTGTGGGTCTCGACCCGCGACTGCTCTGCCCAGCGTCGCCACCAGAAACTGATCGAGGAGGCGCCCGCGCCGGGTCTGCCAGATGGCGTCGAGGAGGCGATGGGCGAGGCGGCGGTCAAGGCCGCCAAGGCCGTCGGCTACTACAACGCCGGCACGGTCGAGTTCATCTACCAGGACGGCGAATTCTTCTTCCTCGAGATGAACACCCGTCTGCAGGTCGAGCACCCGGTGACCGAGGTGATCACGGGCATCGACCTCGTCGAGTGGCAGATCCGTGTCGCCGCCGGCGAGCCGCTGCCGATGACCCAGGAGCAGGTGCGTGCCCGCCAGGACGGGCATGCGATCGAGATCCGCATCAACGCCGAAGACCCCGCCGAGGGCAAGTTCCTGCCGTCGCCCGGGCCGATCACGAAGCTCGTCGCCCCCGACGGCTTCGGCGTTCGCTTCGACTCCGGGTACGAATCGGGCGACGAGATCAGCCAGTACTACGACAACCTGGTGGGCAAGCTCATCGTGTGGGGCCGCGATCGCGACGTGGCGATCCGTCGCACGATCCGGGCGCTCGACGAACTCGTCGTCGAGGGCGTCGCCACCACGATCCCTGCCGACCTCGCGATCCTCCGCCACCCCGACTTCACGGCGGTCGAACACTCGACGAAGTGGGTCGAGCAGAACCTCGACCTGTCCGGTGTCGGCGCGACTCCCGCAGCCGCCCCGGCCGACGACGAGGCCGAGCCGCTGATCGAGCGCACGACGACGGTCGAGGTCAACGGCAAGCGGTTCGCGGTGAAGATGTGGGTGCCCGAGACGGTCGGCGTCGCCGCCGCGCCGGCGAAGGCGAAGAAGAAGCGCGCCGCGTCGGGCGGTGGCGGCAGCGCCGCCGGCTCGGGCCAGGTCGCCGTGCCGATGCAGGGCACCATCGTGAAGATCCTGGTCGAGGTCGGCCAGGAGGTGACCGCCGGTCAGGGTGTCGTCGTCCTCGAGGCGATGAAGATGGAGAATCAGATCAACGCCGACAAGGACGGCACGATCGCCGAGATCAAGGTCGCCACCGGCGACACGGTCGGCGGCGGCGACGTCGTCGTCGTCATCGACTGACGGCGGTCTCCGAGTCCGTCTGCGGCTCGACGACGAATTCGTCGAGCGGCAACGCCAGCAGATCGGTGGCCGGCAGCGCCGGCGCGAACAGCCAACCCTGCGCGTAGTCACAGTGCATCGAACGCAAGATCTCGAACTGCGCCTCGGTCTCGACGCCCTCGGCGACCACGTGGAGCGCCAGCGCAGCGCTCATGTCGATGATCGCCTGCACCATCGCCCGATCGGCATCGCTCTCCTCGATGCGTGCGACGAAGCTGCGGTCGATCTTGACGGTGTCGACGGGGAAGGCGTGGAGTCGCGACAGCGACGAGTGACCGGTACCGAAGTCGTCGACCGAGATGCGCACGTCGCCGAGCTCTTTCAGCATCGTGACGGTCTGGAGGGCGGCCTCGAATCGTTGATCGGTGATCTCACCCTCGACGATCTCGAGCGAGAGCCGGTCGAGATCGAAGCCGGACCGCTGCGCCTCTCCGCTGAGCGTCTCGACGATGCTGCCGTCGACGAGCTGTGCGGTCGCGACGTTGACCGACACGGTCGGGCGTTCGCCGTTCGGTCCGCTCCAGCGCCCGATGTCGTCGAGGGTCCGACCGAGGACGACGTGGCCGAGTTCGCCCAGCAGTCCGGCGTCGTCGGCGGCCGGGATGAACTCGGCGGGCGATACGACGCCGCCGCCCGGACGTTCCCACCGTGCGAGCGCCTCGGCGCCGACGATGCGTCGGTCGCAGATGCGCACGATCGGTTGGTACCAGGGGACGATCTGCCCCTGCCGGAGCGCGTGCCGAAGGTCGGTTTCGAGCCGGAGCCGGTCGACCGACCGCGTGTGTTCGACGGCGGTGAACGACCGGAGTCGGCCGCCGCCCGCCTCCTCTGCCGTGCGGTAGGCGGAGGCGGCGTTCCGCAGCAGCACGTCGGGGGTGTCGCCCGGTTCGGCGATCGCCTCGCCGATGCTGGCGGTCAGGAAGATCTCGTCGCCCTCGATCCAGAGCGGACGACTCACGGTGTCGAGGATCGCCGTGCCGGTCGTGCCGATCAGTTCGGTGTCGCCGGTCGCGAACGCGAGCACGAACTCGTCGCCACTCATCCGGGCGACCGAACCGCCCGCCGGGCACATCGCCGCCAACCGCCGGCCGATCTCGACCAGGCCTTCGTCGCCCGCTCGGTGACCGATCGAGTCGTTGATCTGGCTGAACCGGTCGAGCCCGACGTGGAATGCCACGACCATCCGTCCGTCGTGACGCGTCGCAGCCAGGAGCTGGCTCACTCGGTCGATGATCAGTGAGCGGTTCGGGAGACCGGTCAGGTCGTCGTGCAGGGCGTGATGGCTGAGCTGGGTCTTCGCGGCATCGAGGTCGGCGGCAGCGGCGATGAGCGCAGCGATCGCCTCGACGAACCTGCTGTCCGACTCGGAGAGCATCGTTGCGTGTCCGGGCGACAGGTCGATCACGCCCCAGACGCCCGCCTGGGCGACGATCGGCACGACGGCCCTGACGACGTCCGACGAACCGTCGGCCCGCGACAACACGGTCGACGACGTCGCGACGCAGCGTCGGATCGGACCGTCGTCGGAGAGGTCGGGTGCGTCCGAGCCCAGCGCGGCGAGCGGACGCAGCCGATCTCCCACCGGATCGCGCCGGACCACACGACACGAATCCGAGCCGACGACGTCGGCGATCACGTCGAGCGCGTCCCACACCACTGCGTCGACACCTCCCGCTGCAAGCGTGCGCCGGCCGAAGTCGGCGAGTTCGGCGCTGCGGCGTGCCTGTTCGCGCAGCTGTTCGTCGGCCCGACGTCGAGTCGTCACATCGATCGCCACACCGCTGAGCGACTGGACACGGCCGTCGGCAGAGCGGAGCGCTCGGCCGCGGGCCTCGATCGTGATCGGCTCGTCGCCGACGAGCCGACTGGCGCTGATCTCGACCGGCGACGACGACTCGGCGGCGGCGTGGAGCCCGTCGACCACCTCGCTACGTGAGGCTTCGCTCAACGACGCGAGGAACGCGTCGAGATCCTGCGGACCCGAGTCGGGACGACCCAGGAGGGCGGCGAGGCTGCGCGACATGCGGATGTGATCGCCGGCGACGTCGATCTCCCAGATGCCGGCGCCGGTCGCCTCCAGGGCTTCCTCGTAACGATCGACCTGTTCCTCGGCGGCGCTCGCCTGGGCGCGGACCTCACGGGTCAGCGTGACGCTCTCGATCTGGAACACGATGCCGCGGACGAGGATCATGGCGACGCACAGCAACGACAGGATCAGGATCCCGCGATCGCTACTCACGCCGCCGTCGTGCAGTTCGAGCCAGCACAGGACGACGAACGCGACCGAGGACGTCGCCATCGCGACCCACGCGATGTCACTCACGGGCGAACGGGTGTCCACGACCTCGACCGGCGTGACGGTACCGATCGCCACCAGGATCCAGCCGATCAGGAACGCGAGGTCGACGAGTCGGCCGCCGCGATCGAGCGACGACGCGGCGAGGGCGGACGTGAGGACCTCACCGGCGGCCACCGAGGTGATGCCGGCGAGGCACCATGCGAGCGGACGCCGCATGCGGCCGCGTGCGCGGCCCAGCCGCTCGGCGCCGACCCCGACCGCGAGGACGACGAGGACCGGCTGGAGGATCGACGACCACGACGTGTGGGAACCGCCGTGCTCGTACGACCAGTGTCGATGGGTCGCGACGACCGTCACGAGGACCGAGGTCAGGATCGTGGCGACGTCGAGCAGGTTGCGGACCCGACGCGCACCTGCTGCCTCCGCCGGGATGAACACGAACCCGGCGATCGCCAGCAGGTAGGCGACGACGAAGACGGGTCCGGCCAGTGGGCCCTCGCCGCTCTGGCCCGCCCCGGTGGCTCTCGCCACGAGGTGAACGGTCTCACCGGCCGCCCAGGTGAGGGCGGCGCCGGAGAGCAGGAGCAGGCTCGGGCGTGCGGCGTGCGCCCGACGAGCACGGCTCGCGGCACTCGCGGCGGCGAGCACGGCGCCGAGGGTGAGCACGAGCGCCGAGGCATCGAGGGCATGGCCGCCACCCGCCGTCACCACGATCGCCCAGGTCGCGACGAGTCCGATCGCTGATCGCCACGGCGTGGGCGACAACAGGGTCCGGACTGGCTCGGTTGACTCGGACGATGCAGTACGATCCGTGGTCATGATCGCGCTGAGCGTCATAAAATCAAGTGTGAAGGAACCGAGACGGCAATGGGACGGACCATTGAACGGTTTCACCTCATGCAATTGCGTGAGCGATGCGCGATCATAGGAGTATCTCGACCTCGACCCCGCCACGTGTCGTGATCGTCGACGATCACGCGATGTTCGCCGAAGGCGTCGCGTCCTCACTCCGGTCGTCCGGACTCGTCGACGTCCTCGAGATCGCCGCGAGCGCTGCTGCCGGTGAGGACGCCGTCGGCCGGCTGCACCCCGACGTCGTGCTCGTCGACTACGGACTCCCCGACGGCGACGGTGTGTCGCTCGCCGCCCGCATCCACCGGCAGTGGCCGACCATCAAGATCGTCATGGTGACGAGCCTCACCGACGAACGGCTCGTCTTGAAGGCCGTCGAGGCCGGGTGCGCCGGCTTCGTGACGAAGGATCGCACCGTCGACGAACTCGTGGCCGCCATCCAGGCGGTTGCCGACGGCGAGGCCTTGATCTCCCCGCTCATGCTCAACCGCGTGCTGCGTCAGCTCCGCCGGCGCGACGATCGACCCGGCGCCGATCTCAGTGCGCGCGAGCGGGAGGTGCTGGCGTTGGTGTGCGAGGGGATGTCGAACCCAGCGATCGCCGAACGGCTCCACGTGTCGCACAACACCGTCCGCAGCCACGTCCAGAACATCCTGTCGAAACTCCAGGTCCACTCGAAGCTCGAGGCCGCCGCGGTCGCCACACGCGACGGGTTGGTCGAGCTGCGCTGAGGCGATCGACGTGACCACCGATCGACCGGAACCCCACGGCGATTGGGAGTCGGTTGCACGGTACGTCCCCGAACTCCTCGACCGACTCCGTGATCACCTCTGGTTCGTGACGCCCGACATGGGCGAGGTGCTCTACTCGACCCGAGCGTTCGAATCGCTGTACGACCTGCCGCTCCAATCCCTGTACGACGACCCGGCGAGCCCGATCCGGCTCGGCAATCCCGACGATACGGGCGAGATCCGACGGTCGTTCGCTGAGCAACGAGCCACACCGGAAGCCCGCGAGTTCCGTATCCGGGTGTCGACCGACGCCGGAAACGACCGGATCCTCCGCCTGCGGACCGTTCCGATCGTGGCGACCGACGGCACGTTCGAGGTGCTGGGGGGTCTGACCGAGGACGTCACCGAACGCGAGCGAGCCACGGCCGAGATCGAACGTCTGAACGACTTGATGACGATGGTGCTCGACTCGACGAGTGACAGCATCTTGCTGATCACCCCCGACGATCGTGTCGGGTACGCGAACCGCACACTCCGGAACGCCCTCGGCCTCGACCTCGGCGAGGAGACACAGGGGCGACCGATCGCCGAGGTCATGCCGCAGCGACCCGCCATGCTGTACGACCTGTCCGAGCAGGTGCGCACCGACGGCCGCACGCGCACGGTGTCGTGGTTCGAGCCCCAGCACGGGCGATGGTTCGAGACGACGATGACGAAGGCGGGCGACGACGTCTTGTCGGTGAGCGAAGACCGCACCGAGCGGCGTGAGGCCGAAGCCCGAGAGCGGCAATGGGTCGAGGCCACCAACCGGGCCGAGCGGCTCGACGCCCTCGGCCGCATGGCCGGCAGCATCGCCCACGACGTCGGCAACCTGATGCGACTCGCCCTGAGCGGTCTGTCCGAGGCCGCCGACGCGCTCCACGCCGGCGGCGACGCCACCGGCGGTCTCGCCGACGCCACCCACGCCGCCGAGCGGGCACTGTCGGTGACCCACCAGCTGCTCGCCTTCTCGCGGGGCACCGAGACGGCGCCGCACCCGGTCAGCGTCGACGCGGTGATCGCGAGCATGCGCACGCTGATCGAGCGCAGCATGGGCGACCTCGTCGACGTCCGGGTCGATCTCGCGTCCGATTCGGCGATGGTGATGTCCGACGAGTCGCGGCTCGAGCAGCTGATCCTGAACCTCGTCACGAACGCGCGACGAGCGATGCCCGACGGCGGCCGCTTCACCGTGTCGACCCGACGTCGGCCGACCGACCCGTCGACCGGCCGCGACGAGTCACTCGAGCTGATCGTCGCCGACACCGGCCGCGGGATGCCACCCGACGTCGTCGAGCGGGCCTTCGAACCCTTCTACACGACCGACCAGGCACACGGGACCGGGCTGGGGCTCTCCACCGTGTACTCGACCGCCGTCGCTGCCGGCGGCACCGTCCGCATCGACTCGGCCGTGGGTGCCGGAACACGGATCGTCGTCGACCTGCCCGTCGTCGTCGGCGCCGATCGGCCACCGCCCTCCACCGTGCTACTCGTCGACACGTTCGGCCCCGACTCCGACGCGACCCTCGAGGCGTTGGAAGCCGGTGGTCACGATGTCAACCGGCTCACGCCGTCACGGATCGTCTCCGAACTCGACCGACATCCGCGCCGCTACGGCGTGGTCGTGCTCGATCCACTCGTCGACGGGGGTGCCGGCATCGCGCTCCTGCGGCAGCTCCGCACGCTGCACCCGACGACCCCGATCGTGTTGTTGTCGGGGCGGACGTCGCACGCCGATCTGGCCGACGGTGGTGGGGTGGTGTTCGTCGCCCCACCGTACGGTCACGCCGAGTTGCTCCGGGCGGTCGAGACCGCCTCCGGCCGCAACGGCTGACGCCGCACCCTCACTCGGCGGCGTCGGCGAGCGCCTCGGCGAGCGCCGGATGCACCATCAGCGACTCGTAGATGTCGCTGACCTTGAGGTTCGCCGTGACCGCCAGCGCGATCACGCTGATCAACTCGGCGGCGTGCCGCCCGACGATCGAACCGCCGAGCACGACGCCCGTCGCCGGGTCGGAGATGATCTTCACGAAGCCGCGGGGATCGTTGTTGATGTGTGCCTTCGCCGTGGTCGCGAACGGCACCTTCGTGACGCGGATCTTGCGGCCGCTCGAGAACGCCTCGGCTTCGGCCAGACCGACGTCGGCGATCTCGGGCTCGGTGAAGATCGCGGATGCCGCCTTGTCGTAGTCGAGGTGGCGGTGTTCGACGGTGTGCAGGCCCATCACGTGCTCGGCGACCTTGCGGCCCTGCATCGACGCGACCGACGCGAGCGGCAGCTTGCCCGAGACGTCGCCGGCGGCGTAGATGTGCCGCTGGTTCGTCACGCAGTGGTGGTTGACCGGGATGTAGCCCCACCGGTCGGTCTCGACTCCGGCCTCGGCCAGCCCGAGTTCGTCGGTGTTCGGCACCGACCCGATGGCGAGCACGGCGTGCGACGAGCGGACCACCCGGCCGTCGTCGCACCGCACGACCACACCACCGGTCTCGTCGTCACGCTCGATCGTCTCGGCGCGCGCTCCCTTGAGCAGCTTGACGCCCCGGGCGATGAAGTCGTCCTCGAGCACGCCGGCGACTTCGGGGTCTTTGCCGGGCAGGACGTGCTGTCGGCTGACGACCAGGGTCACGTCGGCGCCGAACGACGAGAACATGTGGACGAACTCGACGCCCGTCACGCCGGACCCGATGACGGTGATGCTCTCCGGGAACGACTTCGGCGGGTAGCAGTCGCGGGTGGTGAGGATGCGGTCGCCGTCGGGCGTGCACCAGTCGGGGATGCGCGGGCGCGAACCGGTCGCCACGAGGGCGGCGTCGAACTCGATCGTGGTCGTGCCGTGGGCACCGGTCGCCACGGCCGTGTTCGGGCCGGTGAACCGAGCGGTGCCGTCGATCATCGTGACGCCCTGGCTCTTCAGCAGTTGCAGGATGTCGTCGTTGAGCTCGTGCTGGATCCCCTGGACGCGAGCGGTCAACGATTCGATGTCGACCTCGGCGGACGCCTGAGCGAGCCCCATCCCCCCGAGCCGCCGGGAGAAGCTCATCGCTCCCCCGGTCGCGATCATCGTCTTCGACGGGATGCAGTCCCAGAGGTTCGCGGCGCCACCGAACACGTCACGTTCGACGATGGTCACCTTGGCCCCGAGACGAGCGGCGTAGGTGGCGGCCTGATAGCCGGCAGGGCCACCGCCGATGATGAGGAAGTGCAAGCTCACCCCGCCCAGGCTAGGGCGCGTGGTGATAGTCGTGATCCATCTCGCCCCCGACGGCCGTCAGAACGTCGATGCCGAGCGTCGGCGCGGACGATTCGGTGACCCGATCGGCGGCGGCGACGACGTTCGGGCAGTAGGTGCTGGGGAAGTCGATCTGGTCGCGACGCTCCCCGACCCACTCGAAGTGCATCCCGTCGGGCGTCCGGAAGTTGCCGCCCCATGCGAAGCCGTGCTTGCGGAAGATGCGCACGACGTCACAGTTCATCGATGGCGTGCACCCCAGACAGTTGCTCACGGTGTTGGTGTCGAGCGCCATGCCGTACGAATGGCGTGAAAGAAAGCCGATCTGCCCGCTGACGCGACTGAAGCGCGCTCCGGCGTAGCACCCGCCGTACGAGTTGGCATTGGCCACGTCGACCGCGCCGGCCAGGCCGGCCGCCGCGACCTCGGCGAGCGCGGCACGGAGATCGTCGACCACCTCGACGTGGCATCGGGCCCGGATCGGGATCGTGTCGTTCAGTGTCTCGCGTGCCGGGCGGAGGTTGGTCGCGATCCAGTCGGGGTGCATCGAGAT
>JAGQSS010000250.1 GCA_020439405.1 Ilumatobacter sp.
ACCAACACCACCAACCCGAAACCCCGACCGACGACCCGATCAAGCAGCATCGAACCCACCACTGCAATATCCGGGTCTGACATCAACCGACCACCTCAGCCGATTCGGGCGGTTTGGGCGCCGTCGACGGGGAGGCAGACGCCGCTGATGAACGCGGCCTCGTCGCTCGCCAGGAACAGCGAAGCGTTGGCGACGTCCCACGCCGTGCCCTGGTGGCCCATCGGCACCTGCGCAGCCCGTCGGGCGGCGTAGTCGTCCCGATCGACGCCCAACGCCGTCGCCGCGGCGTCGACGCCGATCGGTGTGTCGATCAGCCCCGGCAGCACGGCGTTGCACCGGATCCCGTACTTGGCGTTCGTGACCGCCAGGTTCCGGGTCAGGGCGTCGACCCCAGCCTTCGACATCCGGTAGGCGGCGATCTGCGTCCCGGCGATCGAGGCGATCGACGACACGTTCGTGATGACACCGCCGCGCTGCTCGCGCATGATCGGCACCGCCGACTTGCACAACCGCCACGTGGCCTTCAGATTGACCTCGACGATCCGGTCGAACACGTCCTCGTCCAAGCGGTGCGGTGGCTGATCACCGGCGCCGATCCCGACGTTGTTCTGCAGCACGTCGAGCCGGCCGAACGCGTCAATCGCCGCCCCGACGACGTCGCCAGGCGTCGATGCGCCTCGCACGTCGGCGGTGACGAGGACGACCTCGGCGCCGGCGTCGAGCACGTCGGCGCGGGTCTGCTCGAGCGCGTCGCCGTCCCGGTCGACCAGGACGAGGCGTGCGCCCTCCTGTGCGAACCGAATCGCCGTCGCCCGTCCGTTGCCGATCGTCGCGCCACCCTGTTGCCCGGCGCCGACGATCGCGCACACCTTGCCGTCGAGCCGGCTCACGACCGGCGCTCCCCGTAGTCGCCGAACGGCCGGTCGCGATCGCGCACCGCCTCGCGGAAACCGACCTCCTGCGACCTGGTGACGAAGTCGAGACCCTCCTGGGTGTGGCGGGCGACGCCGTCGAAGAAGGTGCCGAGACGACGCGACGCCTTCGGGTCGTACATCTCGTCGGCCACCGCGTTGAGCGACCAGGTGATCATCTCGAGCTGGTTGCCGGGCACCTGGGCGATCCGCTGCGCCAACGCCATGGAGTGTTCGTGGAGTTCGTCGTCGGGCACCACCTCGAGGATCGCGCCCATCTCGAGCGCTTGGGCGGCGGTGAACTCGTCGCCCGTCAGCATGTATCGGCGAGCGTTCTGCAGTCCCATGCGGGCCACCCAGTTCCAGGGTGCCTCCGGGATGCCCCACACGCGGGACGGGGGATACCCGAATCGGGCACTCTCGCCGGCGACGATCAGATGGGTGTTGAACACGATGTTGGTGCCACCGGCGATGCACCAACCCTGCACGGCGGCCACCGTCGGCTTCGAGCAGTCGTGCAGCTTCGCCCAAGTGTTCGCGAACGAACCGATCATGTGCTGGTCGCGGACCGAGTCCCACACCCGTTCGTCACGAGCCTCCTCGGTCGACTGTGCGTCGGTCGACCAGTCGAGCCCGTATCCGGCGCAGAAGGCCGGTCCCTCGGCGTCGAACAGGATGACCCGCACGTTCGGATCGCGTTCGGCGATGTCGAGCGCCGTGCCCAACTCGTCGCGCAACTCCGGCGTGATCGTGTTGTACCGATCGGGTCGGCACAGCGTCAGCCGCCGCACGTGACCGTGTGTCTCTTCACGAACTGCGTTCCCCATGCCCGCATGCTCGCGGGACCGACCTCAGTCGAGCGAGGCGGCGAGTTCGACGATGACGTCGGCGGCTCGCGTGGCGTCGCCGATCGTGGTCTTCCACGACGACACGCTGATGCGCATCGCCGTCTCGCCCCGCCACGTCGTCGGCCCGCACCAGATGCGGCCGTCGTCCTGGACCGCGGCGATCAACCGCCCGGTCGTGTCGCCGTCACGGAAGCGGACGAGCACCTGGTTCAGCACCACCTCATTCAGGATCTCGAACCCGTCGGTGACGGCCAGCCGCTCGGCGATGGCGACGGCGCCGTCACATCCCTGCTGCACGAGCGCCGCGATGCCCGACCGTCCGAGCGTGCGCAGCACCGCCCAGACCTCGATCTGGCGTGCCCGCTGCGATGACTGGGGCGTGTGGTGCATCGCCTCGAAGCCGGTCTCGGGTGGGAGGTACCCGGCGACCGAGGCAAAGGTGCGGCGCAGCGCGCCAGGACGCCGCACCAGTGCGATGCCGCAGTCGTACGTCACGTTCAGCCACTTGTGCCCGTCGGTGGCGAACGAGTCGGCGCGTCGCAGTCCGGCGGTGAGGTGGGCCCGCGTGGGGTCGGCGAGCGCCCACAGCCCGAACGCCCCGTCGACGTGGAGCCAGCCGCCACGTGCCTCGGTCCACTCGGCGATGTCGTCGAACGGGTCGAACGCGCCCGTGTTGACCTCGCCCGCCTGGGCGCATACCAGGATGGGTCCGTCCGCCGGACCGAGATCGGGGAGCAGGTCGGCGCGCATCCGCCCCTGATCGTCGGACGGCACACGGACGATCCGCTCGCTCCCGAGACCGACGAACCCGAGCGACTTCCGCACCGTCGAGTGCGCCTGTTGCCCGGTGACGACCTGGATCGCCGGCGCCCCGAACAGCCCCTGCGTCGGTGCGACCCAGCCGACGCCGGCGAGCAGCGCATCCCGAGCGGCCGCGAGGCAGGTCGCGTTGGCGACGGTCGCGCCGGTCACGTAGGCGATCTCGGTCTCGGCCGATAGGCCGAGGAGGTCGACGAGCCAGGCTCTCGTCACGTCGTGCAGTGCCGCTGCGACGGGCGACATCACCGGGAGCGCCGCGTTCTGGTCCCACGCGGCCGTGATCATCGCCGCGCCGAGCGCGGCGGGGAGGGTCGCCCCGGTGACGAAGCCGTAGAAGTCCGGCCCGGTGTTCACGATCGTCGCTGCGCCGCCCACCTCCGCGAGGAGTTCGAGCGTCGCGGTGACGTCGGCGCCGTCGTCGGGCAGTTCGCCGCCGAGTGCGGACAGCGCGTCGACCGCGGCGGGTTCGGGTGCGACGCGACGGTCATCGGCACCTGAGGCGTACGCCAACGCCAACTCCGCCGCCCGTCGCACCGCATCGAGTTCGCTCATCTCGCCATGCTCCCACGACGACCGGCAACCACGAACTTCGGTTCCCGCCGGCGGATGCCGCGGAATGGGCAGGTTCTCGGCGGCGCGCGGTGCGCAATATGCGACGGGAGCCGCCGAGATCCTGGGTCGGGTCGGGGTGAGCGGGTTCTCGGTGGTAGGTGGTGCGGTTTGTGCGACGGGAGCCGCCGAGATCCTGGGTCGGGGGTTATCCAGGTTCTCGGCGGTGTGTGGTGCGGGTGGCGCGACTGGAGCCGCCGAGATCCTGGGTCGGGGGTTGTCGGGGTTCTCGGTGACAGGTGGGGCGGGATGTGCGACGGGAGCCGCCGAGATCCTGGGTTTCAGGGCGGACCGGGGTCAGCGGTGGGTGGCGGCGGCGAGGGCTCGGAGGGCGGCGGCGAGGGGCTCGGTGAGGTGACCGGGCGCGAGGCGCCAGCGCCAGTTGCCCGCGGCGGTGCCGGGGATGTTCATCCTGGCATCGGCGCCCAACACCAGCAGGTCCTGCATCGGGACGACCGCGGCCACGGCGGGCGTGGCCATCGTCGTCTCGATCAGCCACCAGACGGCGCGGCGGGTCCCCACCCGGGGCGGCATCGCCGTGTCACGCCGCACGCGTTCCTTGCGGCGGCGGGGCGACGAGGTCCACCATCCGGCGAGGGTGTCGTTGTCGTGGGTGCCGGTGTACACGACGCTGCGTACGGCGATCCGACTCGGGTGGTGTTCGTTCGGCGGCCCGTCGAACCCGAACTGCAGCACCCGCATCCCCACCAACCCGTTGTCGTCGCGCAGTGCGAGCACGTCGTCGTCGAGATCGCCGAGGTCTTCGGCGACGATGGGGAGCTGGGGGAACGCTGCCCGGACGGCGTCGACGAACGCCTGGCCCGGACCGGGCACCCACGTGCCGTCGACGGCGGTCTCGTCGTCGGCGGGCACCGACCAGTACGCGGACAGCGCACGGAAGTGATCGATGCGGACGATGTCGGTCTGTTCGAGGGTCCGGCGGAGACGGGCGATCCACCACGCGAATCCGTCGTCGGCCATGGCGTCCCACCGATAGATCGGATTCCCCCACAGCTGGCCCGTCTTGCTGAAGTAGTCCGGCGGCACCCCTGCCTGTGCGGTGAGGCGCCCGTCGTCGTCGAGCTGGAACTGGTCCTGGTGCGCCCACACGTCGGCCGAGTCGGGCGCCACGTAGATCGGCGTGTCGCCGAGGACGACGATCCCGGCGGCGTCGGCGCGTTCGCGCACCGCCCGCCATTGCCGATCGAAGAAGAACTGCAGCACCTGCTCGCGCTCGATCCCGCCGGCATGCTCGATGGCCGACGCCGCCAGCGCGTTCGGGTCGCGGCGCCGCACCGCCGGCTCCCACTCCCACCAGGGCGCGTCGGGATCGGCGTCCTTGCGTGCGATGAAGTGGCACACGTCGCCGAGCCAGTCGGCGTCGGCGACGAATCGTTCGTACTCGGGCCACCAGGGGTGCCCGTCGTCGTCGAGGAACGCCGCGGCGGCGGTCTCGAGCAGTGGCGCCTTCCACGCCCGCATCGTCTCGAAGTCGATCGCGTCGTCGTGCGACGGCGGCTCGAACCCGTCGAGCAGGCCGACGTCGACCAGTTCCCCGAGGTCGATCAGCCAGGTGTTGCCGGCGAACGACGACGGGCTGAAGTACGGGGAGTCCTCGCTGCCGAGATAGGTGAGGGGCAGGATCTGCCAGATCGACGCGCCCGTCGTGGCGAGCCAGTCGACGAACCGGTGTGCCTCGGGCCCGAGCGTGCCAATCGGCTCCGGCCCGGGCAGCGAGGTCGGGTGCAGCAGGACCCCGAAGGATCGGGACGGGAAGGGTGCGGTGTCGGTCACCAGTCGACCTCCGGTGTCGGCGGGAACAGCGTGGCACGTTCGGCGGCGAGCCGTTCGCAATCCCAGCTCGCGTCGACCCGCCGCAGGATGATCGGACTCTTCGTGAGATCGGGGTACTGGACCCATGCCGTCGCCGTCTCGAAGATCGGGTCGCTCGCACCGATCACGAGCTGTTCGGAGTCGTCGGTGACGGTGCCCCGCAACGTGTCGGGATCGGTCAGGTACGCCTGATATGCGAAGATCTCCCGCCGCGCGATGTACAGCTCGCCCGTGAGGTCGTCGCCGACGCGGATGTCGACCGTGATGCCGGGATTGCCGTCACCGTCGTCGTCGACGATGCGCGGATCGTTCGGGTCGGTGGGCAACGGCTCGTTCGCCGGGTCGTCGAGTTCGATCCCGACCGGCGTCGGTGTGGCCGGGCGGGTGAGTCGCAACGTGTCGTCGATCTCCTCGACCGCGACCGGGGTCGGCG
>JAGQSS010000251.1:0-958 GCA_020439405.1 Ilumatobacter sp.
CGGGCGGTGACGATGTCGGTCAGACGCTCGGTCTGCAACACCACCACGAGTGCGCCGAGCACCTCGGCGTTGGACCGTACGGCGGTTGCGGCGAACACGACCGGGGCCGACGAATCGGGCAGGTAGAAGGTCGTGTCGGCGATCGCGGCCTGGTCGACGGCGATCGTCTGCAGCTTCTGGATGACGGCGCCGAGTCCGGTGCCGGCGTACGGACCGGTCAGGACGTCGGTGCCGAGGTCGATGCGCTTCGACACCGAGTAGACGACGTCGGTGGTGTCGAGGTCGACGAGCAAGATGTCGGTCGCGCCGATGCTCGTCGCGAGCCGGCTGAGGAACGGGTGGTACTCGGCGTGGGCGGCCGAGTACGCCGACCCGTCGCCGGCATCGACGAGGTCGGCGCGGGGTTCGTCGGTGTTGTCCGCGATGTAGTGGTACTGCACGTACCGACCCGCGGTATCGGTCGGGACGAGATCGTCGGTGACCGGTCGGGGAGCGTTCACGGCGTCGTATCGGTCGGTGACCGGGAGGTACGAGGCGACCAATGCCTCCAACTGGGCGGCGTCGAGCTCGGTGTCGAGCTGGACGTAGCCGTCGCCGAGGTCGGCGAGGGCGGCGCCGACCGCCGGGTCGGTGCCCATCACCGACACCCGGTCGAGGACGCTGTCGATCGTCTGCTCGACCGTGTCGGCGCGGAGGTCGCGAAGCGACTCGAGTTGGTCTTTCGCGCCCCGATCGAGGAGTCCGTAGACGACCGCCAGGTTGACGATCGCCAACAAGATGACCGACACCAGGCCCAACCCGACCAGGGTGCGGGTCAGGCGAGACCTGAGCGATCGGCCGCGGAGCACGCTCACGACGGAGCCTCCTCGTCCGTCTCGTCCGGCTCGGTCGTGCTGGGTAGCGCGAGCGCCTCGACGGCGGCCGCGGCCCGTTCCTGGTCGAGACGGCGCAGCACGCG
>JAGQSS010000251.1:2539-2940 GCA_020439405.1 Ilumatobacter sp.
CGGGCGACCGTCTCACCCCAGACGTCGTAGACGAGGGCCGATCGGGCCGCCAGCCCGACGGAGACCGGGCCGGACGCCACGGCGCCTCGGAGGTCGAGCCGACCATCGCTCAGTTCGTGGACGATGTCGCGTGCGGCGAGCGCGAACCCGACGGCTCGCGGCGCGTGGTCGAGATACGGACGACTGACGCCGCAGACGGCGTAGTAGGTCGACCCGGTGAGCTTGATCCGTTCGAGCCCCATCTCGACGGCGAGCGCGTCGACCTCGTCGACGACGTCGCCGAGGAGGTTGCGGACATCGGTGTCGGGAGCGTCGCCGACCATCGAGCCCAACCCGTCGAGGGTGATCACGACGACGCTCGCGTTCCGGACGTGGTCGAGCACCTCACCGTCGGTCTCCTC
>JAGQSS010000251.1:3466-5445 GCA_020439405.1 Ilumatobacter sp.
GTCTCGGCCATGCGGCGGCGCTGCTCGTCGGTGAGTTGGGCCGGCCCGGGCTCGGTCGTGGCCGCGAGGTACGCCGACGCCGACTCGACGAAGCTCCTCGCCGTCGAACGCATCGTGGCGTCCGGTCCGACGAGGTACGCCTCGCCCGAGTCGCCGAACCCGTCCCAGTCGCCGCCGCCCGAGATGATCGTGTCGAACGTGTCGACCGTGAGTGCACCGGCGACGAAGCCGACCAGCTCGCCGTCGTCGACCACCGGACTGGCGACGAACGCCGTCGGGCGTTCGTCGCGCGGGACGTACGGTGCGAAGTCGGTGAACCGTCCGGCGACGTCGTCGCTGCCGAACGTGTCGAGCAGGCGGGCCAACGAACTGCCGCTGTGCGGCCCGAGGTCGAGGCTGGTGGCGAAGTCGATGCGCTTGCGGGCCGAGTACACGATCGTGTCGGATCGTGCATCGATCAGGTAGAGATCGTCGAACCCGGACTGGGCGGCGATCTGGCCGTACACCTGGTGGACCTCGGCGTGGCGTGCCGAATAGTCGGAGCCGTCGCCGGCGTCGACGACGAGATCGGGGGCGATCGTGACCGCCGACTCGCCGTCGATGTCACCATCGGCATCGGCGTCGTCGGGCTCGTGCGGGACGGTGTAGGCGTTCTGGAGATACATGGCCGCCGACCCGTCGGGCACGAGGAACGACGCGCCGACGCGCGTGCCGCGTACGTCCTCGAGCGCCGGGATCACATCGGCGAGGTAGTACTCGGTGAGATCGGAGGTCGCGGCGGCATCGGTCGGCCCGGTGTTGAGCTCGAGATACGCGTCGCCGAGATCGGTGATCGCATCGGCCGTCGCCGGACTCGCCGCGAGGGCGATGACCGAGCGCTGGATCGAGGTGGCAGCAGCCTCGACCGCGTCTCCTCGCGACGACGCGATCGTGACGAAGCGGTCGTCGGCGATCTCGTCGGCGAGGTCGCTGCCGCGCACGAGTCCGACCGTGGCCGTCACGGCGAGCGACACCAAGGTGACGAGCAGCGCCACGAGCGCCAGTCGGGTGGCGAGCGACATGTTGCGGACGACGTGGAGGCGTTTCACGGTGGCGGGTACCGGTCAGTCCTCACGGAAGATGTCGGCCAACGCCGCTTCGTCGGTACCGGTGAGGTTCGTCGCGATCAGCTCGGCGTGGATGTCGGCGAGTGCGTCGGCGACACGACCGCGGTCGGCGTCGCTCGACAGCAGGAACAGTGCGGACGTTCCGGGTGTCACGCGATCTCGCACGGTCGCGATGAAGTGGTCGTCGATCCCGAAATCGTGGAGGGCGCCACCTGCCGCGCCCATGGTCGCGCCGAATGCCAGACCGAACCACGGCATGAAGAAGATCGCGCCGAGCAGCAGCCCCCACAGGGCACCGCCGGCGGTCGCGAGGCCGCGATCGGATCGCAACTGCTCGGTGTCCGGTTTTTTCGCGCCCACGGGCCACGCCACGACCACCGCGTCGTGGACTTCGATGGCGTGCTCACGCTCGAGGTCGAGCACCCGGGCGCGCACCGTCGACGCGGTGTCGGGATCGTCGAACTTCCACACCGTGAGTGTGGCCATGAGCTGGTCCTTCCTGCGCCGTCGCAGTCGGCGGCGACTCTAGTTCACTTCCGTTCCTGGCCCGTGGGTCACGTCTACAGTGGGCGCGGTCGCGATTCGACACGCCGATCGACGAGGACGGGACACGTGAACACAGCCGCTGAGCAAGCCGATCTCGGCCCCGGAGGGATCGCTGCGTCGTTCGATCGTCGCCCGATCGCGGTCTCGCGGATCTTCGCCTCGGCCCGGCACGAGACGCGCATACGTCGGCCTGTCGACGTCGCCGTGCTGCTCACCAGCGTGCTCACCGTGTTGCTCGCTGCCTGGGCGTCCGACGCGGGCGTGGAGTTCGACACTTGGGTCGCCGACATCTTCGACGACGCACCGGGTTGGATGCGGACGCTCGCC
>JAGQSS010000252.1 GCA_020439405.1 Ilumatobacter sp.
CGGCGACCGAGCCGACCACCTCGGACAGTGCGACCGAGTTGGCATCGAGCGTTGCGACCGCCGCCTGGACCGCCGGAGCCTCGAGGTCGCCACCGGCCTCGACCGCCTGCTCGAGCGCGATACCGGCGAGGTACACGTGCTCCTGGAGCAGGTTGGTCAGGACCGCACGGGTCTCGGCCGGTGCGCTCGTGACGTCACCCGGGAACATCTCGGGTGCCGCAGCGCTGATGCCGGTCGACAGGGCGAGCGCCGAGGCGAACATGTGCTGTGCGGCCATGCGCAGGTCGTCGAACGCCGTGGCGTCACCGGCGACGACGGCGTCGATCGCTGCGAACAGCGTCTCGGTGTGGCCGTTCAGGTTCTCGACCAGCGCGTCCGCCGGGATCTCACCGGCGGTGATCTCCTCGAAGAAGGCACCGGCGGCCTGCTTGTAGCCGTCGAGATCGGCGCGGGCCTGCTCGGCGGCGGCGTCGTCACCGGTCGCACGGGCGAGGGTGTAGTCGACGAAGAAGCCGATGTGCTCGCGCCACAGGCCGAGGAACGCTTCACCGTTCTCCGGTCCGGCGACCGAGCCGACGGCTTCGGACAGTGCGACCGAGTTGGCGTCGAGTGTCGCGACCGCCGCCTGGACGGCGGGGGTCTCGAGGTCGCCACCGGCGTCGACGGCGGTCTCGATGGTGATGCCGGCGAGGTAGACGTGCTCCTGGAGCAGGCTGGTCAGCCCGGCCCGCAGCGTCGACGCGCCGTCGTCGGTGGTCGGCATGGCCGTGTCGTCCATGTCATCCATGTCGTCGGCCATCGTCGTGTCGGTCGACATGTCGTCCATGTCGTCCATGTCGTCGGCCATCGTCGTGTCGGTCGACATGTCGTCCATGTCGTCCATCGACTCGGTGGTCTCGGGGGTCGCATCCTCGGCGGCCACGGTGGTCTCGGGCGTGGAGGTGCTGTCTTGACTGGCGTCGTCGTCGCCACAGGCGGCGAGGGTGAGTGCGGCGACGGCGAGCATCGCCGTCGAGCGGCGAATTCGTCGATCGGAGAGGTGTCGCATCAGGGTGGTCCTTTCGGGGTTCACGTTCGACGGCCGGCGTCGGCCGTCACGAGTGGTTCGGCGCCACCGCAGCGGCGGATTGGACACGACGGAAATTCTCCGATTCCCGTTCGGCGCCCATCCGTTCGGGTGACGACTCCGAACTCCTCACATGACCCCTCGACGCACGCTCCGACGTTTGCTGCCGATCACCGTGCTCGTGCTGGCGTCGACCGCCTGCTCGGACGACGGGCCGACGACGGTCGACGCCGGCACGACGGTCGAGTCGACCGCGGACGACATGGCGGACGACGTGGCGACCGAGGGAATTGTCGTGACGGTCGGGATCGAGCGGTCGCGGTTCGCCGAGACCGAGCTGCAGATCACCGTCGGCACGACGGTGCGGTGGGTCAACAACGACGGCTACGCCCACACGGTGACGTCGCGTGACGGCGCACCGACTGCATTCGATTCGGGCGAGTTCGGCGAGGGTGAGACCTTCGAGTTCACCTTCGACGAGCCCGGTTCGTTCGCCTACTTCTGTCAGATCCACCCGACCATGCGGGCCACGGTGGTCGTGTCGTGACCGGACCCGGACCCGCCTCGCGTGCGACGATGGACGACGTGGCCCGCTTCCGACTCCTCCGTGCGGCGGAGCCGGACGACCCGAAGGCCGCAGCGGCGAACGATCTCCGTCTCGCCGGCCGCGGTGACGAACAGGCCTTCGCCCGCTTCTACGACGTCGTCGCTCCGACCGTGTTCGGCACCGTGCTGCGGGTCGTCCGCAGCCGAGCGCTGGCCGAAGAGGTCACCCAGGAGGTGTTCCTCGAGCTGTGGCGCCAAGCACCTCGCTACGACGCCGACCGTGGCGCGCCGACGACGTGGGCCGCGACGATCGCCCACCGTCGCGCCGTCGACCGGGTCCGTTCCGAGGAGTCGTCGCGGGTCCGCGACGACCGCCACGCCCGGACGGCCCCGGTCGAACACGACACGGTCGCCGAGACGGTGACCGACGAGGCGGTGGCCGGGTACGACCGGGCTCGCGTGGCCCGCGCCCTCGACCGCCTCACCGACGCCCAGCGCGAGGCCGTGACCCTCGCCTACTACGGCGGCCACACATATCGAGAGGTCGCGGTGCTCCTCGACACGCCGGAGGGCACCGTCAAGACACGCATCCGTGACGGACTCATCAAACTCCGAGACTTCCTGGAGGTGACGACGTGAGCGACGACCTGCACCACCTCGCCGCTGCGTACGCGCTCGACGCGCTCGACCCCGACGAGCGTGCCGCGTTCGAGGCCCATCTCGAACACTGCGAATCGTGTCGGGCCGACGTCGCCGACTTCGGTGCCGTCGCCGGCGAGCTGGCGGGCGCCACCGCGGTCGCGCCACCTGCCGCCCTGCGCGACCGCGTGCTCGCCGACGTCGCCGAGACGCGCCAGGAGCGTCCGGTGGTCCGTCGGCTCGACGAACCACGCCGCCGCCAGCGTTCGACGATGCTGCTGGCGGTCGCCGCAGCGGTCGTCGGGTTGATCGCCGGTGCGGCGATCGTGCTGACGATGTCCGACCGCGGTTCCGGTGCCGACGAGGTGCTGAGCGCTGCGGACGCGATCACCATGCCGCTCGAGGGCACCGACGGATCGGTGCGGGTGGTGTGGTCGGACGAACTGGGCCGTGCCGTCGTGGTCGGCAGCGGTCTGCCCGATCCGGGCGAGGGTCGCGAGTACGAGCTGTGGGCGATCGTCGAGTCCGGGCCGGTCCCGGCCGGGTTGTTCACTCCCGACGACGGCAGCGTCGAGGAGGTGTTCGACCTCGACCCGTCGGCCACGTCGCCGGCTGCGTGGGGCGTCACGAACGAACCGGAAGGCGGATCGCCCGCCCCCACCGGCGACATCCTGTACTTCGCCGAAGTCTGAGGAACGGATCTGGTCAGACCAGGTCCGTGCCGTGTGAGGTCTGGGATCGCAGGCGCGTCGCACGGACCTGGTCTGACCAGATCCGTACCTCCGGCTGGTACCTTCGCCCACCGATGGCGGACGCGGCACCCAGCAACGAGAAGTCGGCGATCGGCGAGCGCGCGCAACGGGTCTCGAAGCACGTGACGTCCCGGTTCTTCGACGACACATCGACGGGGCTCGATCGCTTCGGATCGCTGCTGGCGCTCACCATCGCATCGGTCGTCGCGTTGTCGCTGATCGACGTCCACGCCATCGACGACTCGCTCGCCCGCGGCCTGATGTCGGTGGTGCTGTCGACCACGACGGGCTTCACGCTCGTGCTCGGCTTCCGAGCCGCCGGTGTGGCCAAGCGGGGCCGTCGCGTCGCCGAGGTGGTGGTCGCGCTCGCGTTCGTCACCAGCGTCATCGCCCTGGTCGCGGAGCAGATGGGCCGAGCGACGACCGACGCGTGGCGTGCCGACAGCCCGACCCCGCTCTGGGTGGCGATCGCGATGATCGCGCCGGTCGCCGTGATCCACCGGTTGATCGAGCACCGCACGGTCACGATCAAGACGCTCGCCGGCGCGATCGCCGCGTATCTGTTGATCGCGATCGCCTACTGCTACGTCTACCTGTACGTCGACGCCGTGACCGACCACCAGTTCTTCGCCCAGGACCGGCCGATCGGGTCGTGGGAGTTCATGTACTTCAGCCTGGTGACGATCACGACGCTCGGCTACGGCGACCTCTCCCCCGACGGTGCATTCGGCGGCCTGCTCGCCACCTCCGAAGCCGTGCTCGGCCAGGTGTACCTGGTCACGTTCGTGGCGATGGTCGTCGGTCTGCTGATTCAACAACGCGACCCCGAGTAGCCGACCTCGAGCGCCCCCGAAGCCTGGCCGATTAAATCGGCTGCACTTCCACCGGTGGAAGCCTGGCCGATTAAATCGGCTGCACGTCCGGTGGGGACCGGGTTCCGGGGTCAGGCCAGGATCGTGATGCCGTCGCCGAGCACCTTCGCGCCGAGGACCGCGAACAGGACCGCCATCACGGTGGCGTTGTTCGCCATCAGCCACACCTTCATCGCGTCGAGCGCCGGGGTCATCTTCTCGCGGGCCGCGAGGTAGCCGACGACCGGGACGATCAGGGTGATCGACGCCAGCAGCACGTAGACCGAGACGACCACGGCTTCCTCGCCGGTGTCGAGTCCGAACTGTCCGATCGCCACGGCGGCGGCGATCGTGAGGCCGAGGTTCTTCGGGTTGACGCCCGACAGCAGCGCGCCCATCCCGAGCGCCCTGACCGCCGTGAACTCGTCGATCGACGCCATCCACGCGGGCATCTCGGGCTCGGTGCCCTCCGCCGGCCGGCCCTTCCATTGCTTGACGGCGAGGGCGAGGAACGCGGCGCCGATGAGCACCTTGACCCAGCCGCCGCTGGCGGCATCGCCGTTCGACCCTTCGAGTCCGAGGGCGAGCACGATGATCGACGCCGCGGTGAGTCCGATCAGCCAGCCACCGAGGAAGGCGAGGCTGTTCGCCGTCGCCTTCTTCGAGAACAGCATCAGGATCAGGGCGATGATCGGGACGGGGCTGATCGCCACGCCCACTGCGAACCCCAGAATCTGACCGATCGCCGCACCCATGCCGCACCCACCTTTCGCGGGCGAGTGTAGGTCGGTGGTGCGGCGGCGCCGGCGTTAGGAGCGGAGTGCGCGGGCGATCTCGCCCCAGCGGCCGACCGCCGTCGGATCGCGCTCGATCGAGACACCGCCGAGGTAGGCGACGAGGCGGTCGGCGACGCCTGCGTATCGGTCGGCGAGGCGGTCGGCGAGGTCGTCCCACGGGGCGGCGACCACGAAGTGGTCGAGCACCTCGTCGGTGACGAGTTCGGACATCGCCGCCATGTCGCCCGCCCGCATCGCAGTGGTCAGCTGCGGGGTGAGGTCGGTGAAGCCGAGATCGTCGAACTGGTAGGCGTAGTTGGGCGTGGAGCCGTAGAACGCGACCTGGGTCCGTGCCCGTTCGAGGAGCGGTGCGCGTTCCTCGGGGGTGTCGCCCGGCACGGCGAAGACGGGCACGATCAGCGACAGGTCGTCGAGCGTGCGACCGGCCGACTCGGCGCCGGCGGTCAGCGCCGGGAGCAGGCGTTCGTGGAGGTAGTGGCTCGAGTGGAGCGGGTGGACGTGGACGCCGTCGGCGACCTCACCGGCGACGCGACACATGACGGGTCCGACGGCCGAGATGTCGACCGGGACGTCGCCGAAGTCGTGGTGCGGCGGCGCCCACGCGGCGGGGAGCAGGCTGAGTGAGTAGAACTCGCCGTCGTGAGCGAGACGTTCCTCACGGCGGAACGCCCGCAGGCTCGCTTTCACGGCGAGCACGTAGTCGCGCATCCGGGCGGCCGGCCGCTCGAAGTCGGCGGCGTAG
>JAGQSS010000253.1:0-3910 GCA_020439405.1 Ilumatobacter sp.
GCACGGTGATCTCGTCGGACAGGTCCATCACCTCGTGCAGCTTGTGCGAGATGAAGATCAGCCCCCGGCCGTCGGCGGTGAGCTGTCGCAACGTGACGAAGAGTTCGTCGACCTCGGGTGGGGTGAGCACGGCGGTCGGTTCGTCGAGCACGAGCAGTCGCGCGTCGCGGTAGAGCGCCTTCAGGATCTCGGCCCGCTGCCGTTCGCCGACGGCGAGCTGCCAGATGTAGGCGTCGGGGTCGACCTGCAGGCCGTACTGTTCCGACACCTCGAGCAGGCGCTTGCGCACCGGCTTCATGTCGGCGAGACCGTGGCGCCCACCGAGGCCGAGCGCGACGTTCTCGGCGACGGTGAGCGTGGGGACCAGCATGAAGTGCTGGTGGATCATGCCGATGCCGCGCGCGATGGCGTCGTTCGGCGAGGTGATCTCGACGGGTTCGCCGTCGAGCAGGATCTGGCCCTCGTCGGGCCGGTAGAGCCCGTAGACGATCTTCATGAGCGTGCTCTTGCCTGCTCCGTTCTCGCCCAACAGGGTGTGCACCTGACCCGGCAGAACCGACAGGTCGACGCCGTCGTTCGCGACGACCCCCGGGAAGCGCTTCGTGATCGAGCGCAACTCGAGCATCGGGACCACCGGGTCAGCGTGCATCGTCATGGACGGATCAGAGTCCGGTCGTCAGTTCGCCCGACGTGAGCGCCGCGATCGTCTCCTCGGCGGCTGCCAGGATCGCCTCGTCGAGGCCGAAGGCGTCGTTGAACTCGATGACCAGACCACCGTTCTCGAGCGTCAGGGTGTAGACCTCGCCGCCGAGCGTGCCGGCCGCGATCTGGTCGAGGATCGGCTCGAGGACGACCTCCCAGTGGTACACCTGCGACGCCACGACGATGTCCTCGCCGAGCGGGGTCTGGTTCGACTGGGTGCCGAACCACGGCACACCTTCCTGTTGGGCGACGCCCGTCGCGCCGACGACCATCTGGGCGGTGCCGGTCAGCACGTCGGCACCGTTCGAGATGTGGCTGGTCGCCGCTTCGGCCGCGAGTGCGACGTCGGAGAACGACTCGATCCAGTTCACGTTGACGGTGACGGCCGGGTCCTGCGCGGCCGCGCCGGCCTCGAACCCGTCGACGTACAGTGCCGCGTCGCCGGCGTCGATCGGGCCGACGACACCGATGGTGCCGGACTCGGTGATCTGGGCGGCGAGCATGCCGTTCACGTAGCCGCCCTCGTCGGAGCGGACCGTGTAGGCGAACACGTTGTCGAGACCCTGGGTGTCGGCGGAGGTGCCCCACATGAAGCTGACCTCGGGGAAGTCGGGGGCGATCTCGGCGAGCGGGCCACCGAACTGGGTACCGTGGGCGATGACGAGGTCGTAGCCGTCCTCGGCGTACCCGCGGATGGCGGCGCCGGCGTCCTCGACGACGAACAGGCCGTCGGACACGTCGATCGAGATGTCACGGGTCTCGGCGACGCGCTCGAGGCTGTCGTACATGCTCTGGGTGAACGCGAGGTCGTTGATCGCCGACGGTGCGACGAGTGCGATCTGCACCGTCTCGCCCTCGGCGGGCTCCTCGGTCGGCTCTTCGGCCGGTTCCTCGACGGCGTCCTCGGCCGGCTCTTCCGCCGGTTCCTCGGCGGGTTCTTCGGCCGGTTCCTCGGTCGGCTCTTCGGCCTCGGCCGGCTCGTCGGCGGGCTCGTCGTCGTCGCCGCCGCATGCGGCGAGCACGAGCGACGAGACGCCGAGCACGGCGATGGCGGTACGCCGGAATCGGCGACTGCGCTGGGTCATGGTTGGTCCTCCCCTTGAGGTCCGGCCGGGGCCGGGGTTGTGTGTCGGTTCCGGCCGGAGCCGGGGTTGGTAGGTCTGGGTGCCGTTCGGGTGACGGCGCGGCGAGTGGTCATGCGAACGTCATGCCGATCGGTCGAACGGTCGGGTGAGTGCGGACGGCGGGTCGATGCGGCGACTCACGAGCACGAGCACCACGATCGTGAGCACGGCGGGCGCCATCGAGGCGAGGCTCGAGGCCGCACCCTCGATGATCCCGAGCGTCTTCCACTGGTTGACGGTGGCCGAGACGATGCCGAACAGCAGCGCACCGAACATGACGCCGACGGGACGCCAGGCACCGAAGTAGACGAGCGCGATGGCGATGAAGCCGCGTCCCGACGTGAGGTTCTGCTGGAAGATGCCGAGTTCGAGGGCGAGTGCGCCACCGGCCAGGCCGGCGAGCCCGTTCCCGATGAGGATCGTCCAGGTGCGGGTCAGGTTGACGCTGACGCCGAGCGTGTCGGCGGCCTCCGGCGTCTCGCCGACGGCGCGGATGTTGAGGCCGAAGGTGGTGCGGTTGATGACGAACCACACGACCGGCACGAGCAGGAACGCGGTGTAGACGAGGACGCTGTGCTGGAAGAAGACCTCGCCGATCCAGGGGATGTCGGCGAGGAGTGGGATCTCGACGGTGCCGAGCCCGCCGATCGGCAGGGGCGTACCGACCTGCTTCTGGAACAACAGGTCGGTGATGCCGAGCCCGAACAGGTAGATGCCGATGCCGCTGATGCCTTGTTCGGCGTGCATCACGAGCGTGATGAACGCGTACAGCAACCCCATGACGACGCCGGCGGCGAGCGACAGGAAGATCGACAACGCAGTGCTGTCGGTCTTGAGCGTCGTGTAGTACGCCACGAACGCGCCGATCAGCATGACGCCCTCGACGCCGAGGTTGAGCACGCCGCTGCGCTGACCGACCGTCTCGCCGAGCGCGGCGAGCAGGAACGGGGTCGCGAGCCGGATGCCCGACGCCAGCGTGGCGACGATGACCGACATGGTGAAGAAGTCGCTCATGCGTCGGCCTCGCTCCGACGGTCGGCCCACGCCTGCAGACGGCCCCGCAGGCGGAGGCTGCTGACGACGAAGATCACGATGACGCCGTTCAACGCGACGATGAGGGCGGCCGGCACCTGCAGTTCGCGCTGCAGCTCGATGCCGCCGGTGAGCATGCCGCCGAACAGGAACGCGGCGGGGATCGTGGCGAGCGGGTGCAGCCCGCCGAACAGGGCGGCGACGATGCCGTTGAAGCCGGCGTTCTGGGTGAACGCGATCGCGCCGCCCTCGCCGATCAGCCGGTGCGACTCGCTGCCGAACACGAGGATCGCGCCCGCCATGCCGGCGCACGCCCCACTGATCGACATCGCCTCGACGACGCTGCGCTGGACCGGCATGCCGGCGTAGCGCGACGCGTGCGGGTTGTGGCCGACGGCACGGAGCCGGACGCCCAGCGCCGACCGGAACAGGAGGTAGTAGCCGAGCACGGCGACGCCGATCGCGACGAGGACACCGATGTGGAGGCGGGTGCCACCGGGGAGGAGTGGGAGATCGGCGTTCTGCGACAGCCGCTCGGTCTGCTGGATGCGGATCGCCTGCGGCTCGGCGAGCAGGTCCTGCAGCAGGAAGCTCATGAACTGGGCTGCGATGATGTTCATCATGATCGTGGCGAGGATCTCGCTCACGCCGGCGTAGGCCTTGAGCGCGCCGGGGATCGCGCCCCAGGCGGCGCCGCCGAGCGCGCCGGCCACGATCACCATCGGGACGAGCACGGGGCGTGGGGTGCCGGGGATCGCGAGCGCGAGGCTCGTCGACGCCAGCGCGCCGGCGATGATCTGCCCTTCGCCGCCGAGGTTGACGACGCCGGCTCGGAACGCGATGCAGATCCCGGTACCGACGAGCAGCAACGGCATCGACTTGAGTGCGGTGTCGGCGAGTGCGTCCCAGCTGCCGAACGCGCCGACGAGCAGGGCCTGGTACCCCTGGATCGGGTCGGTGCCGAGTGCGAGCAGCATGATCGCGCCGACGGCGAGTGCGACGACGACCGCGCACAAGGGCACGACGAGGCCCACGAAGCGCGTGGCGCTGCT
>JAGQSS010000253.1:4010-5391 GCA_020439405.1 Ilumatobacter sp.
TCGTCCATGATGGGCATCTCGGCCGACCTCGGCGAACTCAACTTCGAGCGGTTCCAGGACTGGTCGCCGCCGTTCACGCCGAAGAACGCCCGCCCGGCCGTGCTGGCGTTCAACGGCGACACCTACATCGGGCTCGACGCTCGCAACTCGTTCTCCGAGCGCGACTACACACACGCCCAGAAGGTGCTGCGCATCCTGTCGGGCCTCCACGGTGTGCTCCGCCCGCTCGATCTGATCCAGCCGTACCGGCTCGAGATGGGTTCGAAGGTCGAGACCGACCGCGGTCACAACCTCTACGACTTCTGGGGCGGCGACGTGACCGACCGCCTCAACGCCGACCTCGCCGACTCCCCCGGCGCGAACGTGCTGGTCAACCTGGCGTCGAACGAGTACTTCTCGGTGGTCCAGCCCGAGCGCATCGACGCCAAGGTGATCACGCCCCGGTTCGAGGACGCCAAGGGCGACGGCGACCACAAGGTCGTCGGCTTCTTCGCCAAGCGGGCTCGCGGCGCGATGGCCGGGTGGATCATCCGCGAACGGGTGAAGAGCGCGAAGGCCCTCACCGAGTTCGACGACCTCGGCTACCGGTACGCGCCCGAGCTGTCGAGCCCGACCGAGCCGGTCTTCCGCCGTCGCACCGACGCCTGAGCGCCGCGACGCGGCTCGGGCGGCGTCAGCGTGGCGCAGCGAGCACCATCGTCCAGTACGGCGTGCCGCTCGACGAGTAGGCGACCGCGACGCCGATGTGCACCAGCTGGCCGTTCAACATGTTGGCGCGGTGGCCGGGCGAGTTCGCCCAGGCATCCGTGACCGCCGCCGCGGAGCGTTGTCCGGCGGCGACGTTCTCGGCGACCATCCGCCACGAGTAGCCGGTGGCCGTCAGCCGGTTCGCCATCGTCGAGCCGTTCGACCCGACGTGCGACATGCGGTTCGTCGCCGCCTGGTCCTGCGAGTGCGCGGTGGCCGACTGGACGAGCTGGGGGTGGACGACGAGCGGTGCGAGCCCGTACTGGGCGCGCAGCGCGTTGGTCCGTTCGACGACCTCGGTCGCCGGGTCGGCGGCGGGGACCGGCGGCGGCGGCGGGGTCGCGAGGACCTGGACGGATGCACCCCGGTCGGCGTCGGCACGCGCGACGGCGACGAGGTCGGGAGAGCCGGCTCCGCCGACGACCGAGGTGGTGCCGACGAGGGTCACGAAGGCCGCGCCGATGACGGCGGGGACGATTCGGATGATTCGCACTGTGTGCCTTTCTGCCCGCTTGCAGGAAGGCCCGCTGCCCCGATGTCTAGCGTCGTTCGCCGACGGGTGCACCGCACCCCGACATCGGCCCAGGTCAGGAGGTCGTGCGTCGGGGGAACGACACCTCGTGTCGGAGCAGAT
>JAGQSS010000254.1 GCA_020439405.1 Ilumatobacter sp.
TAGGCTGTGTCGCCGTCGGCGACCGCCTTCGCGGCTTCGACGAACGGAAAGAGGGGCTCCACCGACGCGGTGTCGCTCTCACCAGGGCCGTACTCGCGGCCCCCCTCGTCGAACGACTCCCACGACGTCGGCGTGACGGTGTTGACCAGCGCGTCCGTGTCGATGGCGGTGGATGCTGCCAGCGTCGCGTCGTACGTCAACTCGATCTCTACCGGGGTCGCGCTCGATCCCTGCTCATGCAGGGGTCCGTCGAGGGCCTCGGCGTCCGCCGTGCCCGCCATCCAGGTGATCGTGCCGCCCCCGTTCGCGCCGGCGCCGGTGAGCACACCGCCGTCGCTGATCGTGGCGGCGTCGACGACGATGCCCTCGGGCACAACGTCGGTGATCACGAGGTTGTATGCGGGGGTGTTGCCGGTGTTGGTCACGACCAGGCGATAGGTGAACTCGTCGCCGGGCACGACATCGATCGCCGCCGCGTCGTCGACGGTCTTCGCGACCTCGACGACGGGGTCGAGAATCGTCACCGTCGCGGTGTCGGTGACGCCCTGCGGATCGCCGCCACCCGACTGCGTCGTCCACGCGAAGGTCGCCGTGTTGGGCAGTGCGGTCACGTCATCCGGGGTTGCATCCGAGAGCAGCACGTCGTAGGTGAGGGTGAGTGTGCGGGTTTCGGGGTCGCTGGCGATGTCGCCGTCGTACGCCCACGACCACGTGCGAGAGCCCGCGTCGTAACTGCGCGCCCACTCGCCGGTGATCGTGTCGGTGGCGCTCGTCTCATCGGGACCCGAGACGCTGGCCTCGACGAGAGCGGCGCCCTCGGGCAACACGTCGCGAATCACGGGATCGTAGTAGTTGATGTTCGGCTGCAGGGTGACCTCGACCGAATACTCGGCGGTCTCGCCGATCGGGGCCGTGGCGCTCTCGCCGTAGGCCCCGGCACCCACGAGCACACCCTTGACGATGCCGGCGGTGGTGGCCGTGATGACTTGCTCATCGGTGTCGACGCGGTCGCCGCGGCGGGCTGTCGTGTCGTCGCCGTCGAGCGTCGCGGGCAGCGTGTAGCCGGTCACGTCGGCGACGTTCTCGTAGCTCTGGCCGCCGCCCGTGTCGGGGTCGATCGAGGCCTCGTAGATCAGCGTCGCGGTGGCCGGCACCTCGGCGATCTGCCACGTGATGGTACCGCCGCCCGTCGCCGGGTCCACACCTGTCAGAACACCGCCTCCCGAGATGGTGGCAGCATCCACGATCAGGCCCTCGGGAACGGTGTCGATCACCTCGACGTCGTAGGCCTTGACCCGGTTGGTGTTCGTGACCCGCAGCTCGTACTCGACAGGGCTGCCGATCGAGACGTCGCTTGCGGGGTCGGCGGACTTGTTGATCTGCAGGTTCGGCTCGCGATACTGCACCGTGGCGCTGTCCGAGCCGTCCCAGGAATCGCTCTCGAAGGTCGCCGTGTTGAACAGCGTCGCATTGTTGGCGATGTTGGGGTTTCGTAACGGGTTGCTCGCGTCGCGGTCGGTCACCCACAACGTCAGGTCAATCGAGAAGACCTGGTCGGCGTCGGTGTTGTTGGTGTAGAGGTCGGGGAAGGACAAGGCGCCGGTGGCCGCGTCGAAGACGAAGTCGTCCCAGTCGTCGTCGGCGACGCCGGCGGGCTTGGCCGTCGTCGACCCCACGAGGGTCGTGCCGGCCACCGTCCCGGTCGCGCTCCCGATGTGCAGCACGCCCCCATCGCTCAGCACGCCGTTCTCGACAGACGTGTGCGCGGGGATCGTGACGGAGTACCGGAACGTGGCCCGCTCGCCTTGCACGATCACCGCGTTGGTGTTCAGGGTGTCGATGTCGCTTGTGAGCGCGCCGATCTCGGTCGTCACGAGCTGCTTGTCGATGGATGCTGCAGGCAGGTGCACATCGCTCGTGTCGCGCGTGCCCTCGCCCGGCGCGTTGCTCTCTGCGGTCGAGAGCGAGCCGTCGGGACGGATCGAGGTTTGCCCGCCGCCGTTCGCGCCGACCGCGTAGGCGATGATCGACGCGGTGTTGACGTGGTCGGTGTCGATCAGCAGGCCGACAGGGATCGTCAGGTCGTAGGTGAGCGTCCTGACCTCGTTGGCTGCGGCGCCGACGCCCTGCCATACGACGAGCGCGGGCTGGTCGTCGGGCGCATCGTCCGGGTAGCCGGGATCACCCGACAGAAGCAGCTCGCCATCGTCGGAGGCGTCGACGTCGAGCTCGGAGATGACAGCGGAATCGACGTTGATCAGCTGCTGGATCGCGTCGGGCAGGCGGTCCCACACCACGACATCCGACACCGCGTAGGTGGCGCCGACCAGCGTCGGGTCGGTCACCGAGGTCGGTCCGCCCGAGAGGTCGATCCGATAGCCAACACGGTCTCCCTGCGCCACCTGAACACTGTCGCAGTCGGGCAGGGTGCCATCACATCCAGCGGCACCGTCGACGGTGTCGCCATTGACGCCCGCGATGCCCTTGCTCAGCTGCAGGCCTGCTTGCACCTCGATGTCGGCCTGCGTGCGGGCGAACGTGATGACGGCGTCGACGTTCTCCTGCTGGAACTTCATCAGGTTCTCGTGCTTGTCGAGCGACAGCGGATCGACGGAGAACTGCTCGACGGTTCCCGCGATGTGCACGATCAGGATCGAACCGCGGCGCACGAAGCGGTCGCCGTCGATCACGTCGCTGGCGGGTTCGATCACGACCCGGTCGCCGTCGACCTGCCACTGGTCGGGATCGAGTGTTGTGGTGCCATCGCCGGGCACCACAACACTTGCACGTATGTCGGCGGGGTCGACGAAGACGCCTGCGGGCAGCACATCGGTGATGATGGGGTTTCGTGAATCGGCGTCGGCCGAGAAGTTCACGCGCAGTTCGTAGCACACGGTGTCGCCCTGCACGAAGCCGCCCGCGAGCGTGTCGGAGTAGAGGGCCTGATCAACGGCGCAGACGTCGTCGCCCGACGCGAGGGGCACGTCGGAGGGCAGCACGCGCTTCGAAATCGAGTCGGGGCGCGACGTGAGCACAGCCTCGGAGTCATCGGCGACCGACTCGGTGCCGGGACCGGTGACCTCAGCGACTGCCGGGGTCGGGTCGGTCGCACCCGTCATAATGACGGAGTTGACCACCGCGTCGGTCGATGAGGTGTTGCCTGAGCCGTCCTCGGTGTAGCTCGTGCGCATGCGCGCGGTGTACTGCACCTGGGCGTCGTTCCCCGCGGGGATCGTGTCGATCGTGAATCCGGCATAGAAGAGCCCGCTGTCGGCGTCAAACGCGATCCACTGCAGCCCGGCGACACTCGGCGCGGCGGGGACGAGCTCGCACGTCGCGGGGAACTCCGAGACGGGAGCGCCGGTGAAAGTCTCGACGCCGCCGCCCAGGGTCGGCACCTCGATGGTGCCGGTGCGCACGTCGGTGCCCGTGGGCACTATTGGGCAGAGCCCGTCCCCCAGGCGGTCGATCAGTTCGATCTGTGAGGCGTCCGTGTACTCGCTGGCTGCGATATCCAGCGTGTAGGTCACTTCTTCGCCGGCGGCGAACGTCTCGCGGTTGGCGGATTTGAGCACCCGCACATCCATCGCGAAGACAGTCTCGTCATCGGCGTCGGTCGCGGTGCGGTCGGCGCCCGTGCGCACGACTCCCTGGTACTGCCCGGTGGCGGTGGCAACGTTGGTTAGGGTGTTGCCGTCGGTGGCGGGGGTGCCCTCGTCGGAGTGACGAGTCGACGCCCCGGTGTTGTTGTCGAGGTTCGGTGCCTGCTCGAGCGACTCGGGGCTCGGCGCGGTGCCGTCGAAGAGCGCGTTCTCATACAGGGGGATGCCGGCGAGGTAGGGGATCTGCGCGATCTCGCCGGGCTCCAGGTCGAGCACCCACGTGACAGCCGTGTAGACGGCACCCTCGACGAGGCCGCGTTCGGCGGCGAGGGCCGCGTCGGCGACAATCGTGTCGATCGTCTGCGGCGTGCGGTAACCGGCCGGTGCCGCGTGACTGATGGGGCCCGCACCCGGGTACTCCTCGTTGGCGGAGTAGTCGGCCTGCCCGTTTCCGAGGAACTCGAGTCCAGCGGGCAGGTAGTCGGTGACAGTGACGTCGTTCGTCGAACCCTGCGTGGTGTTCTCGACCTGGATCGTGTAGGTCGTGGCGAAGTCGTGCACGCCGCGCAATAGCTCAGCCTCGGGGCTTGGCTCGGTCTTCGTCACCCGCAGCGACGTGATCTCGGTGGTGGGCGTGCGCACGGGGCTCGAATGCGTCACTGCTTCGGATGCGGTCGGGTCGTTCGCCGAGCTCCCGGCGAACCAGGGCAGCAGACGCGGGTCGGTGCTGGTGTAGGCGGTGACGGAGATGTCAAAGTCCGACCCCACAGGGTGCAAAGCCTCATCGTTGGTCGTCGCTGAACCGGAATCATCGAACACCGGCTGTGCGACTGTGAGTCCTACCTCGGCCGAGAAAGCCGCGCCCGCGGGCAGGTCGACGATGTCCTCCCACACGTAGCGTGTGACGCCCGCCGGGATCGTGGAATCGTCGGCGCTCGTGTAGGCGACGGGTGTCACTCCGAGTATCGCGCCGCCGTCGGCGAGACTCACGCCAGCCGGCACCGTCGCCGCGACCGCCATGTTGAACCACGCCTCGCCCGTCGGGTTCGAAACGGCGAGGCGCAGGCTGCCTTGCTCACCGGCGAGCGTGGGGGGGTCTGTAAAGGCCTCGAGCGCGACGATCTGCGCGGCGCGGGCAGGCAACGCGATAACGAACGCCGACAGGAGCGACGCGACGAGTGCGACGACGACCATCGCAGCGACATGCGCGCGCGGGTAACGGATGACGGGCTGAGAAACGGCGTGCGACAAGACGAGATCCCCCTGGGGTGGGCATAGAAGACCGCCCCGGTGCGACACGTGGCGGCAACTCCACACTACAGATGCTCGGCTGGGCCGAGAGACACCTCATCTCGCGGCTACGCCGGACCAGATAGCGTCGCCCTCAGAAGGAACTCAATCGGATCCACGCAGGGGCCATTGCAATGAGCAAAGAGGTCTCGCCGCACGTTCAACACTGGTGACTTCCCACTTCGCACCCAGCGGTTCGCGTAGTGGTCTACGCCCAACCTTCGCGCACCGGCTTCGCCTGCGAAGCTCAGACCCGTCAGCCTAGAAAGCCCATCGGAAAAATCGTGGTCGTTCGATCCTCCTCGACTCGGCCAGCGGGAACTCCACCAGCATCGTGGACTCTTCCGTCTCGAAAACCTGCTCCGGGATCGCACACCCCTGCAAGCCGATGGAAGACGCCGCTCAACTTGGTTTGGTTACTCACGCCCTAACACGGCAATAGCGCGAGATTCAATTCCGCAGCATGCCAGTCCGA
>JAGQSS010000255.1:0-3560 GCA_020439405.1 Ilumatobacter sp.
CCAGATCGTCGACCGCGCCCATGTCGCCCTCTCCCCAGGCACGCTGCTGCCACTCGGCGACGACCTCGTCGGGTGTCCGATCGGTCGGGGCCGGCTCATCGCCCATGTGGCCAGTATCGCAGGTAGCGTGCGCTGCGTCATGGCGTCATTGGTCCTCACCGCGATCGGCGACGATCGTTCCGGCCTGGTCAGTGCGCTCGCGGGCGTCGTCACCGAGTACGGCGGCAACTGGGAGCGCAGCCAGATGGCCGAACTCGCCGGCAAGTTCGCCGGCATCGTGCTGGTGCGCATCCCCGACGATCGCGTCGCCGACTTCACCGCCGCGCTCGAGCCGTTGGCCGGCGTCCTCGACGTCGAGGTCCACGTCGGCGGCGAACAGATCGACGACGCCCAGCACTTCTCGCTCCACCTCCTCGGCAACGACCGTCCGGGCATCGTCCGCGAACTGTCGACCGTGCTCGCCGCTCTCGGGATCAACATCGACGAGCTCAACACCGAGACGTGGGAGGCACCGATGGCCGGCGGCGTCCTGTTCGAGGCCGATGCGATGCTCGAAGCACCCGCCGACCTCGACGAGACGGCGCTCCGCACCGCACTCGAGGAACTCGCCAACGAGCTGATGGTCGAGATCGAACTCGATCGATGAGTCGCGACGGTCGCGACCACGTCGACTTCCTCTGCACCGCCGCCGACAAGATCGACGGTTGGGCGGAGACCGCAGAACTGATGGGCGACGACCACCAGGCGGTGAAGCTCCGCGAGAAGGCTCGGCTCGCCCGCGAACAGGCGATGCGCCTCCTCGACGACTGACCCCCGGATCAAGGCGTGAACAATTTGCGGGATAGTCCTGCACGTTGTTCACGCATTCGCCGGAGGGGTGGGAGGATGCGGAGATGAGTGACGACATGGCACCCTGGGAGCCGCCGTTCGCCGGGAACGAGGTCGAGCATCTGGTCGGGGCGATCGAGCGCCAACGCGCCACGTTCCGGTGGAAGGCAGCCGATCTCGACGCCGATGGGCTCGCCTTCCGACTCCCGTCGTCGACGCTGAGCCTCGGCGGTCTGCTCAAACACCTGGCCTGGGCCGAAGACCTGATGTTCACGCGCAAGCTCGACGGATCACCGCTCCACGAGCCGTGGGCGTCGGCGCCGTTCGCCGACCACCCGGACTGGGAGTTCGAGTCGGCCGCCCATGACTCCCCCGCCGAGCTGTACCGCCGGTACGACGAGCAGGTCGAGCGATCGCGGGCGACGGTCGCGGCAGCCCTCGCCGCCGGCGGACTCGATCAGGTCGTGGCACTCGGGCGCGAGCACGGCATCGAGGTCACCCTGCGGCGGCTCCTGTTCGATCTGTTGGAGGAGTACGGCCGTCACACCGGCCACGCCGACCTCCTCCGCGAAGCCGTCGACGGCCGCACCGGCGAAGACCCACCCTGGCCCACCTGACCCCACCAGTTCGCGCCCCTCTTCGTTTGGATGGCCGGGGAACCTGTGGTCGGCGGGGCGGGACGGGGTGACAGGCTGCAACGGATGAGTGCCCGGCGGCCGATGACGGCGACCTTCCGGCGTGTCGGGCGGGGGTGCGCATGGGAAGCGCTGCGGCCGCCCCGGACGCGGGTGCCGGGTCCGACGATGGCAGCCGGCGCCGATCTCCCCCACGACCTGTACACCTTCGTGATCGAGCGAGCCCTCGAGCTCCGACACGGATTCTGGGGGTGTGTCGCCGACGGCGCCACGTTCCGCACCCTCGGCCGGAAGCGCACACCCCAGGGCAAGGCGGTCATCGACCGGCACCTCGCCGACCTCGACGCAGCCGAGCAGCGCGTCAACGAGATCTACTTCGCGTGGAAGGCCGGCACGCCGACCCCGCTCGACGAGCAGCTCGACGACATGCTCGCTCGGTGGAACGCCCTCACCGAAGCCGACGAACTGACGCTCGAGTGGGACGTCACATGAACGGCACCGGCGACGGTCAGGTGTGGCGGATCGACATGCCGCCGTCGACCGGCACGATCGCCCCGTTGAGGAAGCTCGCCGCCGGCAGGCACAGGCTCACCGTCATCTGGGCGACCTCCTCCGGCACGCCGTAGCGCCGCAGCGGCACGCGCCGCCGGGCGTACGTCTCCTTCGCCTCGTCGGGGATCGCACTGGTCATCGCCGTGGCGATCGGGCCGGGACAGATGCAGTTGGCGGTGATGCCGTGGCGGCCGAGCTCGACCGCCATCGACTTCGTCAGCCCGACCACGCCCGCCTTGGTGGCCGCGTAGGCCGCGAGACCCGGCGTCGTCACGATCGCCTCGGTCGAGGCGATGTTGACCACGCGAGCGGCGTCCGACTCGAGCAGGTGCGGCATCGCGTACCGGACCAGACGAGCGTGCGCCGTCAGGTTGATGTCGAGCGTCGTCGCCCAGTTCGACTCGAACTCGTCGTCGTCCTGGGCGAGCAGCGAGTTGACCATCGACACCCCGGCGTTGTTCACCACGATGTCGATGCCACCGAATCGCTCGACGGTCGCGTCGACCAACCCGCGCAGCGAGTCGGTCGACGCCACGTCGCACACCTGTCCGAGCACCCGGTCGGGGCCGTGCACCGCGGCGATCTCGTCGACCACGGCCTGCACGCGGTCGGCACCCAGATCGGCGACGACCACCTTCGCGCCTTCGTCGGCGAAGACGTAGGCGGTGGCACGGCCCATGCCGCTCGCGGCGCCGGTGACGATGGCGACGCGATCGGCGACCGACCGGGAGAGCTCGGACAGGCGGTCAGGCATCGGCGTGGGCGATGATGCCGCGGATGTTCTCGCCGTCGCGCATGGCGCGATAGCCCTCGTTGATGTCGGCGAGCGGATACCGGTTGGTGATCAACTCGTCGAGCTTCAGCGCGCCCGACGTGTACATCGACAACAGGTTCGGGATGTCGTGGCGCGGGTTGAGCGACCCGAAGATCGTCCCCTTGATCTCCTTGTTCCACATCGCCATCTCGAACAGGTTGACCGACGATTCGGTCTGCTCCATGGGTGCGATCGCAGTGACCACGATCGTGCCGCCCTTGCCGGCCAGGCCGGTGCCGAGCGCCATCATGTCGCCGTAGAGCACGCCGGGCGTCATGATCACCTTGTCGGCCATCTGCCCCATCGTCATCTCGGTGACGGCCGGGAACGCCTCTTCCATCGACGAGAACGTGTCGGTGGCACCGAACTCCATCGCCTTCTCGCGCTTGAACTCGACCGGGTCGACGGCGATCACCTTCTTGGCGCCCGCCATCGCGGCACCTTGCACAGCGTTGATGCCGATGCCGCCGATGCCGACCACGACGACCACGTCGCCGGGACGTACCTCGGCCCGACGCGTTGCCGAACCCCACCCGGTCGCGACGCCGCACGACACCAGCGCGACGACGTCGAGCGGCAGGTCGGCGTCGACCTTGATCACCTGCGACGTCGACACGACGGAGCACTCGGCGAACGTGCCGAGCTTGGCGAACAGCATCAGCTCCTCGTCGCCGAGGCGGTGACGGCTCGTGCCGTCGGTGATCATGCCCTTCACGAACGCGCCGGCCCTG
>JAGQSS010000255.1:3656-5337 GCA_020439405.1 Ilumatobacter sp.
AACAGCATCAGCTCCTCGTCGCCGAGGCGGTGACGGCTCGTGCCGTCGGTGATCATGCCCTTCACGAACGCGCCGGCGCCCTGGTCGCACAGGTTCTGTCGACCGGTCACGCAGTAGCGGCACTGGCCGCACGACGGGATGAACGACGCCGAGACGTGATCGCCCGGGGCGACCGCGGTGACACCGTCACCGACCGCCTCGACGATCCCGGCACCCTCGTGGCCACCGACGATCGGGAAGAAGCCCCCTTCGATCCCCATCATCTCGAGTGCTTCGGGTGACGGCACCATGTCGCCGGTGTGGACGTGTTCGTCGCTGTGGCACATGCCGGCATGCGTCCATCGGACCAGCACCTCCCCCGCTTTCGGTTCGTCGACCTCGATCTCCTCGACCGACCAGTCCTGTCCGACGCCGTGCATGACGCCTGCCTTGCATTTCATCTCGAGACCCCCTTCTCGTTGCCGAAACGATTCCACACGACGCGCCCCACGATCGGGTCGGAGCGCCCTGTTTCCGGGTCGAACGGTGTGGTTACGTACGCGGCATGGATTCGACTCTCGCGCCCGGCGAACAGGTGGTCGACGGCGTCCGTCTGATCGCGCTCGCACACACCGAACGGGCGATCGCTGCGCTCGACCCGGACTTCGCCGACGACCCCGACGATGCCGTCCACGAGGTCCGCAAGCGCTGCAAGAAGATCCGGGCCATGGCCCGACTGGTCCGACCCGTCGTGCGGCGCAGCGCCTACCGGGAGGTCAACGGGCTCGCTCGGGACGCGGCACGCGAACTCGGCACGTTCCGCGACGCCCGGGCGCTCCTGGCGACGTTCGAGCGACTGATCGACGACGGTGACGGCGACGACGACCTCGCCGCCGCTCGACAACTGCTGCTCGCCGATCAGGACGACGCAGCCGCCGATCTGAGCGCGGAGCATCCCGCCGTCGAACGCTCGCGACGGCTCCTGGTCGACCTGCGGGGCACCCTCGATCGGCTCGTCTCGTCGGACGACGGGTGGGACGCGATCGCTCCCGGGCTCGTGAGCACCTACGACCGCGGCCGCCAGGCGCTGTCGGCATCGATCGACGATCCGTCGGGTGCATCGTTCCACGAGTGGCGGAAGCGTGCGAAGGACACGCGCTACCACCTCGGTGTGATCGTGCCGGCGGCACCCGACGTGCTGATCCCGCTGGAGGCGACCTTCCACCTCCTGACCGATTCGCTCGGCGACGCCCACGACCTGCACGTGCTCAAACTTCGTCTGTCGGGCACGGCAGGGACCGACGACGCGCTGGAACACATCGCAGCGAGGCGCTCCGACGCCGAGCGTCGGGCCGTCGAGCTCGGTCGGCAGTTGTACGCGGAGTCCGGCCGGCAGTTCGGACGACGCCTCGGCCGCTACTGGGAGGCCGACGTCAGGGCGTGAGCCCGAGCCGGCCGGCGAGGGCACCGACCAGTTCGTCGTCGCCCGTCACGACCCCGGCGGGCTGCTCGCCACGCCCGCAGAAGACGGCCGTCAGCGTCGCCAGATCGCCGCGGATCTCGACCGAGGGACCCCCGCCGTCGACCTCGAGCTCGGTGGACGGACCGTCGACGACCTCGATCGACACGGTCGCCGGCCGGTCGAGCAGCTTCGGGATCGCGTGGGTCCAGCCGAGCAAGGCGCGTTCGACGGAGATCTCGG
>JAGQSS010000256.1 GCA_020439405.1 Ilumatobacter sp.
GACCGGCTCGTTCCCCGTCAAGCGCGGCCTCGCCGAGATGCTCAAGGGCGGCGTCATCATGGACGTCGTCACGCCCGAGCAGGCCAAGATCGCCGAAGACGCAGGAGCGACCGCCGTGATGGCACTCGAGCGGGTGCCCGCCGACATCCGCCGCGACGGCGGCGTGGCCCGCATGAGCGACCCCGACATGATCGAGGGCATCAAGGAAGCCGTCTCCATCCCGGTGATGGCCAAGGCCCGCATCGGCCACTTCGTCGAGGCTCAGATCCTCGAGTCGCTCGGTGTCGACTTCGTCGACGAGTCCGAGGTCCTGACCCCGGCCGACGAGGCGCACCACATCGACAAGTGGAAGTTCACCGTCCCGTTCGTGTGCGGCGCCACCAACCTCGGCGAGGCGCTCCGTCGCATCAGCGAAGGCGCGGCGATGATCCGCTCGAAGGGCGAGGCCGGCACCGGCAACGTGATCGAGGCCGTTCGCCACCTGCGTGCGATCACCGGCGACATCAAGAAGATCGGCCAGGCCGACTCGGCCGAGCTGTTCGACTGGGCCAAGCAGATCCAGGCGCCGCTGCCGCTCGTGCAGGAGTTGGCCGAGACCGGCAAGCTGCCCGTCCCGCTGTTCTGCGCCGGTGGTCTCGCCACCCCGGCCGACGCTGCGCTCGCCATGCAGCTCGGTGCCGAAGCCGTGTTCGTCGGTTCGGGCATCTTCAAGAGCGACGAGCCCGCCCGCCGCGCCGCCGCGATCGTCGAAGCGACGACGCACTTCAACGACGCCTCGATCCTCGCCAAGGTCAGCCGTGGGCTGGGTGCCCCGATGACCGGCATCGGTATGGACGAGATCAACCAGCGCTACGCCGAGCGCGGTTGGTGACCCTTGGGTCGCGACAGTCAGGAGCCCCCAGGTGGGCACGCCGATGATCGGCGTCCTCGCGCTGCAGGGCGCCTTCGAATCGCACCAGCAGCGACTCACTGAACTCGGCGCGCTCTCGCGTCAGGTGCGCACGCCGCGCGACCTCGCGGGTGTCGACGCGCTCGTCATGCCCGGCGGCGAGTCGACCACGATGTCGCGTCTGCTGCTGTCGAGCGAACTGTTCGAACCGCTCGCCCAGCGGATCGCCGACGGCATGCCGGTCTTCGGCACGTGCGCCGGCATGATCCTGCTCGCCACCGAGGTGCTCGACGGCCGCCCCGACCAGCGGTCGTTCGGCGCCATCGACATCACGGTGCAGCGCAACGGCTACGGCCGCCAGCTCGACTCGTTCGAGACCGACCTCACGGTGTCGGTCCTGGGCCCCGACGCCGCCCCGTTCCACGGGGTCTTCATCCGGGCGCCCAAGGTGACCCGCATCGGCGACGGCGTCGAGGTGCTCGCCGAGCACGACGGCGTGCCGGTGCTCTTGCGGCAGGGTGCGGTGTCCGTGGCATCCTTTCACCCGGAGCTCGCCGGCGACCATCGCCTGCACGCCGCTTTCCTGAACAGTTTCCAGCACGAGTCGCACGAGGGGCGACACGACGCACAGACGGAGAACACCTGATGTCCGGCCATTCCAAATGGGCAACGATCAAGCACAAGAAGGGCGCCGCCGACGCGAAGCGCGGCAAGCTCTTCGCCAAGCTGGCACGCCAGATCGAGGTGTCGGCGCGTGGCGGTGGCGGCGACCCCGACATGAACCCGTCGCTGCGGCAGGCCGTGCAAAAGGCCAAAGCCGCGCAGATGACGAACGACGCCATCGACCGTGCCATCAAACGTGGCACGGGTGAGGGTGGCGCCGACGCGTACGAGGACATCACCTACGAGGGATACGCCCCCGGTGGTGTCGCGCTGCTCATCGACGTGCTGACCGACAACCGCAACCGCACCAGCGCCGACATCCGTTCGGCCCTCACGAAGATGGGCGGCTCGATGGCCGAGCCGGGAGCCGTCGGCTGGCAGTTCAGCCGCAAGGGCATCATCCTGATCGAGGGCAAGGGCGTCGACGAGGACGAGCTGATGATGGCGGCACTCGAGGCCGGCGCCGACGACGTCGAGAACGTCGGCGATGCGTGGCAGGTCACGGTCGGCAACCCGAGCGACACCTTCGACGTGAAGGACGCCATCGAGGCGGCCGGCTACACGATCATGTCGGCCGACACGCCGATGGTGAGCGACAACCTCGTCCCGGTCACCTCGGTCGAGGACGCCAAGAAGATCCTGCGCATCATGGAAGCGATCGAGGACAACGACGACGTCCAGGACGTCTACTCCAACTTCGACATCGCTGACGACGTGATGGAGGCGGCGGCCGGATGAGTGCCGGCGTCGGCGACCGCGCCCCCGACTTCACGCTCCCCGGCACGGGCGGGCGCGAGTATTCGCTGAGCGACTTCGCCGGCAAGCCGCTGGTGCTCGTGTTCTACCCGGGCGACGACACGCCGGTGTGCACCAAGCAGCTCAACGCGTACAACGACGGTCTCGACCGGTTCGACGAACTCGACGCCCAGATCGTCGGCATCTCGGCCCAGTCGGTCGAGAGCAAGGAAGCGTTCAGCGGCAAGCACGGCTTCGAGTTCCCGCTGCTCGCCGACACCGACAAGGCCGTTGCCGGCGCGTACGGCACCCTCGGCCCGATCGGGTTCCCGCGTCGCAGCATCTTCATCGTCGACGCCGACGGCGTCATCCGCTACGTCCACAAGGCGATGGCCGGGCTCACCTACCGCCCCGTCAGCGAACTGATCGACGAGCTCGAAAAGCTCCGCTGAGTCGCGTCAGGGCTCGTTCGACCACTGGAGTGGCGAGACCGTCCAATGATCGCCCGGACCCGATCGCGTCGCGATGTGGCCGGGCGGCAGGTCGGAGAGTTCCGTCATCGAGCTGTTGCGATCGATGGCGTGCCAGATGTGGGTGGCGACGCACGCGTCGGGTTCGTTCGGGTCGTTGATGCCATCACCGACGAGCCAGCTCCCGTCCGGCGTGTGCACCACTTCGCGAGCAGGGGCCTCGCCGCTCAGCACGGTTCGCTGGACCACGGCGCCGAGGCGTCTCGGGAAGGTACGGCCCTCGAAGGGGAACGGCAGGTGCTGGAACATCTCGCCGGTGTCGCCCATCGGACCATCGTGCCGGTGAGCTCGCCACTCGGCAAGTCCGGCCCGGGAGGTGTTCAGGCGGCCAGGGGGTCGCGGGCGGCGATGCGGGCGTGGTGGGCTCGGAGTTTCTCGAGTCGGAGCCGCTGGGCGTTGGGATGTACCCAACCGAGGCCGATGTAGTTCCAATCGAAGCGCCCGAGCAGGGGAGGGCCTCCGACACCCGACCCCGGGGTCTTACGGGGTGCGGCCGGTGAAGGCGATCAGTTTGGTGACCGGGTCGGCGTCGTCGGCGACGTCGACGCGCGGGCCGAAGTGTCCACTCTGGCGGAGCATTGCGTCCATCGGCTGCATGCCTTCGTACATGCCGGCGGCGAACTCGGCGTCGATCGTCTGGTCCTGACCGGTGGCGGTCGCCAGGTCCCAGGTGTGCACGAGGACGTCGCCGGTGACGAATCGTTCGAGGGCGACACCGAGCGGCATCGCCCCACCGAACATCTCGCTCTCGAAGGTCTCCTCGGCCGCCTCGGGGCGGTCGAGCAACGCCTGGAGCTGGTCGCGGAGTTCGGTCCAGGCAGCGGCCGGGTCGTCGTCCACGTCGGCGGTGACCGTCACCGTGTGATCGGTGCCTTCGCCGACCCACCATGGCACCCACTCGACGAGGTGACGCACGACGTCACGTGCGACCCAGCCGTCGCAGGGCGCCTCGGCGTCCCAGCCGCCCGGGTCGACACCGTCGACCCGGGCCGTGAAGTCGGCGGCGATGCGCCGGAAGGTTTCGGCCTGTTCCATCGCACCATGATGGACGGGAGCCGACGGTGCGTCCAGGGACACGCCGTCGGCCCCCGGATCGTCAGAGCGAGGTGGTGTGGAGTGGGCGGATCTTGACGATCACGCGCTCTTCGCCGGGCTGGAGGTACGGGTAGTCCTGCCCCATGTAGCGGTTGGCCAGCGAATGGATGAAGGCGTAGTCGGGGTCGGGCTCGACCTCGGCGACTTCACCACGCACCTCGAGGTAGCGGTAGGGGTTGTCCGGGTCGAGGATCGACAGCGCCACACGAGGGTCGCGCTCGAGGTTCCGGAACTTCTGCTTGTCGGGGGTCTGGCTGATGGCGATCGTCTCGCCGTCCCAGGCGAACCAGACCGGATTGTTCTGGGGCTCGCCGTCGGGACCGATCGTCGCCACGTTGGCGAAGCCGTTCTTTTCGAGAATGTCGACCTGATCGTCGGGAATCATGGATGTGCCTCCTGCTGCGGGTGGGGTTGCTTGTAACCGCAAGGGTCTCGGGATCATTCCGCCTCGTCACGTTTTCGGGTCGGAGGTCGTCGGAGGGGCATGGAGACTCGAAACGGAACAACGGACGTCGTCGTGATCGGCGGAGGGCTGGCCGGCCTGGTGGCTGCGGTCACCGCGGCACGCCAGGGAGGCACGGTCGTGCTGCTCGACTCCCGTGGGTTCGGCGGCCGCGGCCGCTCGGCCGAGCGGGACGGCTTCACCCTCAACGAGGGCGGTCACGCCCTGTATCGCGGCGGGGGCGGATGGAGCGTGCTCGAGTCGCTCGGTGTGCACCCTCAGGGCGTGACTCCGGACGCGTCGAACTACTGCGTGCTGTGGCACGGCCAGGTGGCACCGCTCCCCACCACGGCGAAGGGGATCATGACGACGCGGCTGCTCGGCGTCCGATCGAAGATGAAGCTGGCAGGCTGGTTCAACGACATGGCCGGGACCGCAGCGAAGGCGGGCGACGTCTCGCTCGACGAGTGGATGGCCGCCGAAGGCGCTCGCGACGACCTGCGGACCTACCTCACGGCGATGAGCCGCCTGGTCACCTACGCCGCTCGTCCCGGCGACATGCCCGCCGTCGCCGTGCTCGGCCAGTTCGCGCTCGACGGGGGAGTGGCCTACCTCCACGGCGGGTGGCAGTCGATCGTCGACGACCTCGCGGCACGAGCCGTCGAGGCCGGCGTGGAGCTGGCGGATCACCAGACGGTGACCGGCATCTCGTCCGACGGCAGCGGCTGGACCGTCGCAACCCCAGATCGCACGATCGACACGTCGTCGGTCGTGATCGCTGCCGGCGGACCGCAGGTGGCGATCAACCTGATCGGCGACGATCCGGCGGGCTGGGTCGAGCGGGCCGGTCCGGCGCAGCGCGCCTCGTGCCTCGACGTCGGTGGACGACGCGGCACGGTCGACTTCCTGCAGGGCACCGACACGCCGATGTACCTCTCGGCGCACGCACCGGCTGCCCGACTCGCACCCGACGGCC
>JAGQSS010000257.1 GCA_020439405.1 Ilumatobacter sp.
TCGCATGCCCCGTGCACCCCACGATGACCGGGCGCGGCCATTCGAGGAGCCGCAACGACAGGTCGAAGCCGCCGATCACCATGTCGACGACCGCCTGACCGCCCGCCGACATCACCGACAGGTCGAACCCGGCCGAGAAGCGCCCCTCCCGGCCGGCGAGCACCACGGCGGCGTCGTCGGCCGCCGCACGGTCGAGTGCGGCGCCGATGGACTCCTGCATGTCGGGCGAGAGCGCGTTGGCGCGCCCGTCGTCCATCGTGATGGTGGCGACACCGTCGCCCAGCTCGTACTCGACCATGCCGGTCCCCTCGGTTCGACTCAGTCGGTCACCGTAGCGCCGCGGCGGCGGGCGGCTCCGACGATGAGCACCACACCACCAGCGAGCAGCAGGGCCGCCCACCGGAGCGCACCGAACGGGCTCGAACCCGTGGCCGGCAGTTCGGGGGCGATCGTCGTCGGGGTCGTGGTCGTCGTGACCGCGTTCGACTGGACGACGATGTCGAACGTCGTGGTGGCGGTGTTCCCGCTGCCGTCGGTCGCCGTGCAGGTCACCGTGGTCGTCCCGACCGGGAAGGTGCTGCCCGACGGCGGCTCGCAGACGACGTCGACGTCGCCCGAGTTGTCGGACACCACCGGCAGGTCGTACGTGACCACGCTCGACGAGCCGCTCTCGACGACGATCGTCTGATCGGCCGGATCGGCGAGGACCGGGGCCTCGTCGTCGGTCACGGTGACCACGAACGATTCGGTGGCGATGTTGCCGGCGTCGTCGGTGGCCGTGCAGGTGACGGTCGTGTCGCCGATCTCGAAGAACGAGCCCGACGCCGGCGTGCACTCGATCGCGGACGGATCGAGCACGACCTCCGCGAGCGTGCCGCTCGGCACCTCGGGATCGTCGGCGCTGACGACGAACGTCACGACGGCACCGCTCTCACCCGGAGCCGCCGTGGCCGACACGGCAGACGGGACCGTGAGCGTCGGGGCCGTCACGTCGTAGTCGATGGTGACCGTGGCCGACGCAAGGCTCTGCTGGCCGCCGCTGTTCGTCACCGCGTCAGCTCGCACCGACACCGTGACGTCGCCGCTGCCAGTCATGCCGGAGACCGAGATCTCGAACACGCCACTCCCGAGGTCGGTGACCTCGGCGGTCGAGGGCACCGCGGCGCCACCGATCACCACGTCGTCGGCGTCGAACCCGTCGACCGTCTGGTCGAACGTGGCGGTGAGCACGATCGGGGTCTTGTTGGTCGGGTCGTCCTGGCCGGTGGCCGGGGCGAGATCGACCGTCGGCGGATCGGTGAGGACCAGGCCGACGAGGACCGGATCGTGGTCGGACGAGCGGTAGGGGTCGTTCGCGTAGATGGTGAGTGCGGATGACTCCCGTTCGTACGACTGCTCGCCGTCGTCGAGGACGGCATCGTTGTAGTCGAACTCGACCGGTTCGTCGGCGTTGATGTGCCAGACCGTCGCACCGGTCACCGCCGGAGCGAGCGCAGCGTTCGCGAGCGCGTGGTCGAGATAGCCGACCTGGCTGTCGAACGTGTAGCTGTAGACGTCGGTGCCGTACTCGGCCTCGAGCAGGTCGGTGTAGCCGGCCGCCTCGAGCGTCGTGATCGGGTCTTCCATCGCATACGAGTTGAGGTCACCGATGATGAGCACGTCGTCGTCGCCACTGCCGGTCGGGTCGGCGGCGAGGAAGTCGGCCAATGCCTGGGCCGCGGCCGTCCGGGTCAGGTTGCAGTTGCCCTGGCCGTCGAGGAGATCGGGGTCGGCGACGTCGTCGCAGGGCGAACCCTTCGACTTCAGGTGGTTGACCGCCACGGTGAAACGCTCGCCCGAGGCGGCTTCGGTGAACGTCTGCACCAAAGCCGGTCGGTTCTTGCCGTCGTCGAAGTCCGGATCGACCGAGCTGTCGAGCACCGCGAACGAGCCGGTGAGCGAGACCGTCGTCGTCCGGTACAGGAGCCCGACCTTGATCGCATCGGTCCCGATGAAGCCGGTGTCGACGAAGTCGTACGTGCCGGCACCGACGATCGCGTTCACGGCCTCGACGATCTGTTGGGTCGCGGCGCCGGTGTCGTTCTGGACCTCGATCAGGCCGATCACGTCGGCGTCCATCGCGGCCATCGCCGAGGCGATCTTCTCGAGCTGGCGGCTCCGCTCGTCCTCGTTGTCGGCGCCGCGGCACTCCTTGTCGCCGGTCGGGCCGCAGATGTCGTCGAACCCGTTGTCGACGTCGGCGAAGTAGTTCAGCACGTTGAACGACGCCACCGTGACGTCGCCGCCGACATCGTCGGGCGTCGCCGTGCGCGGGTTGGCCGGATCGAAGGTGTAGTCGACACCGTCGACCGGGCGCAGACGCCAGGTGGTGTCGCCGAAGCCGGGGTACGACCAGTCGAGCACGCCGACGAGATCGGTGATCGTCTCACCGCCACGGAAGGTGTTCGTCGTGCTGAGCCCACCGACGGGCCAGGAGTACGGCTCGTCGCCGCCGGTGATGGCGTCGTTCTGGTCGTTGTTGTCGTCGTCGAGGATCAACTGCCGGGTCTCCAGCGACGCCAGGTGCGCCGCATAGCCGCCGGCGTCCGGGGCGTTGTCGTGGGTGAACTGGAACGGGCGGCTGTCGGCGGTGAGGATCAGCTGACCGAATCGGGCCAGCTCGAAGTACTCGCTGACGACGAGGGTGTCGGGGAAGGTGACGAGCATCGCCTCGAGCGATTCGAACGTCGTGGCGTCGAGGTAGCTGCCGGCCGGCAGGTCGACCGACGTCGCCGTCGGGAGATCGTTCCCCGAACTGTCGATGACGACATCGCCGGCACCGCTCGCGGTGATCTCGCTCATGCCCTGGAACTCGGACGGAGTGCCGGTGACCGTCACCTGGTCGCCGACGGCGAGCGCCGGCGGGCAGTTCGTGTTGCAGAACACGTAGATGCCCTCGGACGTGCTCGGGTCGGCGTCGGCGTCATCGTCTTCCTCCTGAACGAAGACCCCCTCGACGGCGTCGTCGTCCTCGAACAGGCTGGTGACGATCGCCGTGATCTCGACCGGGGTCGTGATGGCGACATCGCTCCCCGACCCCTGGACCTCGCTGATCAGCGCGGTGGTGACGGGGGGCGGCGGGACACAGACCGACGCCGCGTTCGGCGTCGGTGCGGCGATGCACCACGTCGTCGACAGGTCCTCGGAGGTCTCGTCACTCCCGCCGACACCGTTGCCGCCGGTCTGGACCTCGGTGCCCTCGGTCAGGTCGTCGCGCTGGAAGCTGGCCCCGGCGTCGTGTCCACCGCTCGACACCACGTCTTGCGAAGCGATCGCCGTATCGGCGAGATAGGTGCTGGTGTCGGTGTCGGCGTCCGGACCGTCGATCGTGATGCCGGTCTTGTCGACCGCCTCGACGGTGTCGCCCCACAGCACGTAGTCGATGTCGCCGACGAGGTCGGAAACGCCGTCCCACGTGTACAGGACGACCAGTTCGCCGTCGTTGGTGAGACCGCCCTGGTTGTTGATCGAGTCGGTGAACGCCTCGCGCATGTCGGGCACGGCGTCGGCGATGCCGTCTTCGAAGAGCTCGTACGTCGGATCGAGGCCGTAGGTCAGGAAGAAGTCGTCCGACCCCGTCATCGCCACCGTCTGGTACTCGCCCGGACCGATCGAGGCGCCGTCGGGGAAGCGGGCATGGAAGTCGCCGAACCCGCCGCCACCGGCATTCGTGCCGGTCACGATGTTGTAGTAGAAGTCGCCCCCAGCGAAGGTGGCATCGGTGAGGTAGACGTCGCTGAGATCGAGCGTGCCGCTGCTCGTGTTCAGGATCTCGACGTACTCACCGGCGGTCGGCGCCACGACGACCTCGGTCAGCAACAGGTCGGCGACGGTCGCCGCAGCCTGACAGTTCGCGGTGCCAGGCGTCGCGGGGGCGGCGACGAACGTGGAGGTTTCGCGCGGGTTGCCGGAGCCGTCGGGGCATCGCTGGTTGGAGTGGTTGTCCTTGTCGCCGTTCGCGCCCTCGTCCAGCTGCGGCTGTCCGGCTTCGAGCAAGGTGAGCAGGCCTGCATCGTCGCCGTCGGCCGTGTCGTAGACCACGGCGTCGACCAAGTTGGTGGTCGTGATTGTCATCCCGTACGGCAGGTTCGCGGCGTCATCTGCGTAGAGCGCGACTGCGTCGGCGCCGTTCTGCAGCAAGTTGTCGGGGAAAGGTGGGTGGTCGCCCGCCACGTCTGCGTTGCCCAACACGAAGTACCCGTTCGAGTCGGTGCTGTAGGTGTCGAGATCGAAGGCCGCATACAACGTGTCGTCGTAGCCGTTGTAGAACACGACGGTGTACCCGTCGAGCGGAGTATCGGGGTCGGCATAGAGCTCCACGAACTCGGCCGCGTCGGTGCCCGGCGTATCGGCGTCGACCTCGTTGATGAGGACAGGGCGTAGGCAGCCGTTTGCCGCACCCGGCGTGTCGTCCTCGCCGACCGGCTCGAACGCGCCGATCGACCAGTCGTCACCACAGCGGTAGACGTGGCCGGGGACGAAGACCCCATCAGGACCGACGATCGTCGGCGAGTACACGAGCTCTCCCGCCGGGGCGTCTTCGATCAGCGCCACCGAGTCGACGATCGAGGTCCACGGCATCGTGTCGAGCGCGCCATCGTCGTCGGTGTCGAGGTCGTCGCCGTCCGCCCCGGTGAAACCACTGACGAGCAGGTGCGTCACGTTGTCGCTGTTCTCGAAGTTCAACGAGGTCGTCATGTCGGCGGTGGCGAGCGTGAACGTCGACTCGGCGGCGACGAAGAGGCCGTCGGAGCCGAGCACCTGTCCGTCGAGCGGCGTCACGTTCTCGATCACACCCGACCCACCGGTGCCGTCGCCGATGACCAGGTAGGTGTAGCCGTCGAGCGGCGCGTCGGGGGTACCGATCAGTTCGACGTACTCGTCGTCGTCGGCGCCCGACTGATCCATCCGGATCTCGTTGATCAGGAGCGACTCGACGGCGACGTCGGCGGTGGCGGTCGCCGCCGGCAGCACGACTCCCGTCGTGAGCAGGCCGAGCGAGGCGAGCGCGAACACGGAACGAGGCAGGGAACGCATGTGGGGGAACAACTCCGAGATCGACAACAAGGGAACCGCCGGGATCCGACCGGCGTCACCGCACCCTAGAACATTGTTCTGGCCCCCGAGAACAGACGTGATCGCAAGGGCCGGTCGACCGTCATCGGCACACGGCCCGCTGGTTGGCGACCCTGCCACGAAAACGAAGAAAACCCCCTGCTGAGCAGGGGGTTTCGGAGCGGACGACGGGATTCGAACCCGCGACCCTCACCTT
>JAGQSS010000258.1 GCA_020439405.1 Ilumatobacter sp.
CGTGTCCCGGGTCAGGTGACCAACGGTAACGGGCTCGGCTGGCGCCTCGCCCGTCACCTCAGGCACCTGACCCGACCCGGGGTCATGCGATCGCGTCGTAGGGGATGGGGGTGACGGTGAGGTCGGCCATCGCCGCCGCGTACGCGTCGTAGGCGGCGCGCGACTCGCCGTGCCGGCCGGCGTCGCGTAGGGCTGCGATCAGCGCGACGTGCGCTCGCTCGTCGTAGCGGTCGCCGTCGAGCAACCGCCTCGCCAACCGGTCGATCCGCTCGGTGTCCCCCTCGCCGATCGCGCGGTCGAGTTCGCGGTGCGCCGCTTCGACGAACCGTGCCCGCAACGCTTCACGGACCGGTGCCGTCCAGTCGTCGTACCGGTCGTCGGGCAGGAAGTCGCCGTCGTACCCGTCGACGATCGCGGCATCGTCGTCGAGCCGCTTCCACGACGCCACGTCGACGTCGACCGCGTCGAGGTCGAGCCGGACCGACGACCGGTCGGCGACGACCGCGCCGCGCAAGACGCGCCGGACGGCCGACAGCTGCACCGACAGCCGGGCGTTCAGCCGGTCGGACAGTTCGTCGGGCCACAGCAGCTCGATCAGCTCGTCGCGTGTGACCGGCCAGCCGTCGGCGGCGACCAGTCGCTTGAGGAGGGTGCGGGAGCGCTTCGATCCCCACTCGCTCGTCGGGACGGGTTCGCCACCGTCGAACACGTCGAACGCGCCGAGCGTGCGGATCGAGATCCGGTCGGTCTTCACCGGAGCCCGTTCGCGCACGGTGCCCGTGGTGAACCGTTCGATCGCAGCGGCAATGGGCTCGAGGTCGCCGGCGTACGAGAAGTGGTCGTGCCCCTCGACCTCGACCATCTCGACGTCGGCTCCTGCCGCGACGAACAGGTCGTAGGTCTCGCGGGCACGTTCGACCGGCGTCGCCTGGTCGTCGGTGCGGTGCACGATCAACACCGGGCAGTCGACGCTCGGGATCACGTCGCGGGCGTCCATCTCGGCGATCAGGTCCATCAGCGTCTCGAGCGCGTCGCGGTTGGCTGCCTGGCGTTCGTACGTCGGCCACCAGGTGCTGAACTCCGGGTCGTCGGCGAGCGACGGGGCGAAGATGCGGAGGGTGATCGACTCGGGTGTGCCCCAGCCGTTCACGAACGCCTTGAACTGGTCGCTGCGTTCGGTGGTGCGACGGAGCTCGCGGTCGGCGTCGGACATCATCGACGCCCCGGTGCCTTCGAGGATCAGCCCGTCGACGCGGTCGGGGTAGGTGGCCGCGAACACGATCGCCATCGGGCCTCCTTCGGAGACGCCATGGATGTAGGCGCGTTCGATGCCGGCGTCGTCCATCACGGCCTTGAGTTCGTCGACGCGTTCGTCGATGCCGGGGATGTCGAGGTTGCGGTCGCTCATGCCGGTGCCGCGCTTGTCGAACGCCACCTGGCGGCTGAAGGTCGCGAACCGTTCGAACATCGCCGTGATGCGGGGCGAGTCCCAGGCCAGCTCCACGTTCTGCGCCATCGGCGGGACGGCGCAGATGGTCGCCGGGCCGTCGCCGTACGTCATGTAGGCGATCGACGAGCGCGACGCGCGAGCGAACCGAACTTCCGGCGTGAGCATGTCCCTCCGAGTACACCACATCACGGCCCTGTCGGGTCAGGTGTCGGAGGTGACGCCGAGGAACGAGGCGTTACCGTCGATCACCTGACCCGGGAACCTGTTCTCCGGTCGCGCGCCGTGTCCCGGGTCAGGTGACCAACGGTAACGGGCTCGGCTGGCGCCTCGCCCGTCACCTCTGGCACCTGACCCGTAGGTTCGTCGTACGATCGGACGCATGATCCCCTCGCTCGACTTGTCGCGGTCGGTGGACGAACTGGGCGTCGAGCTCGACGCGGCGTTGCGCGACACCGGGTTCGTGACCGTCCGCAACCACGGTGTGCCCGACGACGTCCGCGACCGCTACTTCGACGCCATCCGCGCCTTCTTCGACCTGCCGCTCGCCGACAAGGAGGCGATCGCGATCGGGAACTCGCCGTGTCACCGCGGCTACGTCGGCATCGGCACCGAATCGCTCGACGGCGCACTCGGCAACGCCGACGACGCGATCGGCACCGCCGTCGCCGGCGACCTCAAGGAGACGCTCGACACCGGGATCGACCACGGCCCCGACCACCCGGAGGTGATCGCCGGGACGCCGCTCCACGGCCCGAACCAGTGGCCCGACCTCCCGGGCTTCCGCGACGCCGTCGAGACGTACCGCGCGGCGATGATCGCCGTGTCGGAGCGGATGCACCAGGTGATGGCGGTGGCGCTCGGACTCCCGGCGACGTTCTTCGACGACCAGACCGGCGACATGATGTACCACCTCCGGCTCATCCACTACCCGCCGCAGTCGCGTGCGACGCCGGCGCCGGGCCAGTGGGGTTGCGGTGCACACACCGACTACGGGTCGCTCACGGTGTTGGCCGACGACGGCGTCGGTGGGTTGCAGGTGCAACTGCGTTCGGGCGACTGGATCGATGTGACGGTGCCGAGCGGCGAGCTCGTCGTCAACATCGGCGACCTGATGGCGATCTGGACCAACGACCGGTGGGTGTCGAACCCGCACCGCGTCGTCAATCCGCCGGGTGTCGACCGGTACTCGTCGCCGTTGTTCGTCGAGCCGCCGTACCACCTCCGCATCGAGACGCTCGAGACGTGTCTCGACGCCGACGGGACGTCAGGGCACGAACCGGTCGTCGTCGGGCCGTATCTCCTCAGCCGCTTCGACGGCACCCACTCGTACCGGAACCCGCTCCTCACCGAGTGACCCGGTGACCGGTCGGCCGGCGGCGCGGCGCGCCCAGATGGCACCGACAATCGAACCGACGTAGACCACGAGCGCGACGCGTTCGACCGCGACGACCCAGAACGCTGCCGTCCACAGCGAACCGATCGCAGCGCCGACGGCGATCGCGAGCCAGAACCGGACGGCGGCGCCCGCACCGAGGCGTGCCGTACGCGCTCGTTCGACGGCCGACGGTCCGTACCACTCGTCGAGGCGGCGCCGTCGCCCGAGCACCCAGAGCAACGCGAGTGTCGTCGCGCTCATCGTGATGTGGCCGACGATCTGGAGCGCCTCGGGGCCGGTGCGCGTCGTCCCGAACCAGGTCACCTCGGCGTCGTCGTACCCGAGCGCGCTCGGCACCCAGCGACCGTTGTGGGTGAACCAGTCCATGACGATGTGGGTCGCGATGCCGATCAGCACGCTGACGACGGTCATCCGGGCGGCGGGGCGCCGGTGGGCGAGCACACCGTACGAGTGGACGCGGAACGGGCCGACGTCGGGCAGCACCGTCGGTGCCATCGGTGCGACGACGAAGCGAAGCGCCCACGTGAGGGCCAGGCCGAGCGGGAGTCCGATCACCACGGCGCTCGGCAGCGTGTGTGAGTCGATGCCGAGGTCGTCGGTGACGGAGATCATCGTGTCGGGCACGATCGAGCCGACGCACAACGCGGTCCCGTCGAACCAGCGCGGGCGTGCCAGCTTGAGTCCGACGGCCGGAGCCTGGTGCGCGAACCACGTTACGGGCACCGTCCCAGTGTGCCCGGTCACGAGCGACCCGCGCGGGCAGTAGCGTTCGGGCTTCTCCCGCAGCACCCCCATTTCGAGGAGCCCACCAATGGACCGCACCGACTTGCGCAGCGCACTGCTCCGACTCGCGTCGAACCACCTCTGGACGTACGACTACCGCACCGCCGACCTGTTCGACGCGCTGCCGACCGCCACCGTCGACCAGCACCCGTTCGTCGCCGTGCGCGCCCTGACCGACGACCAGCTCGACGGCGTCGACGACGCGTTCGTCACCGCCGTCGGCGAGCGCCTGAGCGAGCTCGACGCCGTCGAGGCGACCGCCGTCACGTCGCCCGACGTCGTCTACTACTCGCCGGAGTTCGGCATCTCCGACGTCGTGCCCCAGTACTCGGGCGGCCTCGGCATCCTCGCCGGCGACCATCTCAAGTCGGTGAGCGACCTCGAGATCAACCTCGGTGCGGTCGGCCTCTTCTACCGACACGGCTTCTTCCGCCAGTACCTCGACGGCGGCAAGCAGGCTGAGCGGATCGAGACGTACCAGGCCGACGACTTCGGGTTCGCCGACACCGGCATCGTCGTCGAGGTGCCGATCGCCGGCCGCCGCGTCGACGCCAAGGTCTGGAAGATGGACGTCGGCCGAGTGCCGCTGTTGCTGCTCGACACCGATCTGCCGCAGAACACGCCGCACGACCGGGCGATCACCGACCAGCTCTACGGCGGCGACCGCCTCCACCGCCTCGAGCAGGAGCTCGTGCTCGGCGTCGGCGGCGCACGAGCGGTCGAGGCGATCGGCTGGAACCCCGGCGTCCACCATTCGAACGAAGGCCATGCCGGCTTTCTCGCGATCGAGCTGCTCGACCGCGCCCGGCGCACCGGCGCCGCCACGCTGGCCGACGCGGTGGCCGCCGTGCGCCCCCACGTGCTGTTCACCACCCACACGCCGGTGCCGGCAGGCATCGACCGGTTCGACCACGACCTGATCGGCGTGCACCTCCAGCACTGGGCCGACGCCTGGGGCGACCCGCTCGCCGACGTGCTCGCGCTCGGCCCCGATCCCGACGACGACGAGACGTTCAACATGGCGGCCCTCTGCCTCGAGGTTGCGTCGAAGGCGAACGGTGTGTCGAAGCTGCACGGCGAGGTGAGTCGCGAACTGTTCGCCGACGTGCGCGGCGGGTCGGGGATCGTCTCCGTCACGAACGGTGTCCACGCCCGCACGTGGGTCAGCCCGGCACTGCAGGATCTGTTCGACGACCGACTCGGTGTCGGCTGGTCGCTCGGCCACGCCGACGCGTGGGGCCGCATCGGCGAGGTCGACGACGACGCGATCGTCGGGGCACGGGCCGCCGACAAGGCGCCGCTCACCGAACTGCTGGCCGAACGGTCGGGGGCGAAGCTCGACCCCGACGCGTTGGTGATCGGCTTCGCCCGCCGGTTCGCGACCTACAAGCGGGCAAACCTGTTGCTGCGGCACCCCGACGTGCTCGCCGCACTGCTCGCCGACGACGACCGCCCGATCCACATCCTGTTCGCCGGCAAGGCGCACCCGGCCGACCAGCCGGGCAAGGGTCTGATCCAGCAGGTCGTGGCCTACGGCGCGACGAGCGACGCGAACGGTCGCTTCTCGTTCATCCCCGACTACGACATCGCCGTCGCCCGAGCCCTGTACTTCGGGTGCGACGTCTGGCTGAACAACCCGGTGCGCCCGCGCGAGGCATCGGGCACGAGTGGTGAGAAGGC
>JAGQSS010000259.1 GCA_020439405.1 Ilumatobacter sp.
TACAGCCGATTGAATCGGCCAGGCTTCCGGGTGGGCGGGGTGGCACGAGCGGTAGGGTCGGGCGCCGTGCGTCTCGTCATCGCCCGCTGCTCGGTCGACTACGCCGGCCGCCTCGCCGCCCACCTGCCCGAGGCCAACCGGCTGATCATGGTGAAGGCCGACGGGTGCGTCGCGATCCACGCCGACGGCGGCGCCTACAAGCCGCTCAACTGGATGAACGCACCCAACAAGCTGGTCGAGATCACCGATGGCGACCCGGTCCAGTGGGTCGTGACGAACCCGAAGAACGAGACGCTGACGATCACGCTCCACGAGGTCGTCTCCGACACGGCGCACGAACTCGGCGACGACCCCGGGCTCCAGAAAGACGGCGTCGAGGCACACCTGCAGGAACTCCTCGCGGCGACGCCAGGTTCGATCGAGGACGGCCTCACGCTGGTACGACGCGAGTACCCGACCGCCATCGGCCCGATCGACCTGGTCTGCAAGGACCCCGCCGGCACGACCGTGGCCGTCGAGGTGAAGCGTCGCGGCGAGATCGACGGCGTCGAACAGCTCGCCCGGTACATCGAGCGCCTGCAGCTCGACTCGTCGCTCGGCGACATCCGTGGCGTGTTCGTCGCCCAGTCGATCAAGCCCCAGGCCAAGGTCCTCGCCGAGAGCCGCGGCTTCACCTGGGTCGAGGTCGACTACGACCAGCTCCGGGGCCTCGCCCCCGACGACCTCCGCCTGTTCTGACCGAAAGGGGTCGGATACGTTTCGTCGGCCCCGACGAAACGCATCCGACCCCTTCCGCCGTCCGGGTGTGGTGGCAGGACGCGTGTTACGTTCGGCGGCATGTCACAAGTCGTACGTGGAGTCGTGGCGCGAGCCAAGGGCGAGCCGGTCACCATCGAGAACATCGTCGTCCCCGACCCCGGGCCGGGTGAGGCGATCGTCAAGATCCAGGCGTGCGGTGTCTGCCACACCGACCTGCACTACCGCGAGGGCGGGATCAACGACGAGTTCCCGTTCCTGCTCGGCCACGAGGCGGCCGGCACGGTCGAGGCCGTCGGCGAGGGAGTCACGAACGTCGCCCCCGGCGACTACGTCATCCTCAACTGGCGTGCGGTCTGCGGCAACTGCCGCGCCTGCCTGAAGGGCAAGCCGCAGTACTGCTTCAGCACCCACAACGCCGCGCAGAAGATGACCCTCGAAGATGGCACCGAGCTCTCGCCGGCGCTCGGCATCGGCGCCTTCATCGAAAAGACCCTGGTCCACTCCGGACAGTGCACGCCGGTCGATCCGTCGGCACCGGCAACGGCCGCCGGCCTGCTCGGCTGTGGCGTCATGGCCGGCATCGGCGCCGCCATCAACACCGGCGGCGTCGGACGTGGCGACTCGGTGGCCGTGTTCGGCTGTGGCGGTGTCGGCGACGCCGCGATCGCCGGCGCACACCTCGCCGGTGCCTCCAAGATCATCGCCGTCGACCTCGACGACCAGAAGCTCGAGTGGGCGAAGGACTTCGGTGCGACCCACACGTGCAACGCCGGGACGACCGATCCCGTCGAGTACATCCGTTCCGTCACCGACGGCAACGGCGCCGACGTCTGCATCGAGGCGGTCGGCAATCCGAAGGTCTACGAGCAGGCGTTCTTCGCCCGCGACCTCGCCGGCACCGTCGTGCTCGTCGGCGTCCCCAACCCCGAGATGAAGATCGAACTGCCGTTCATCGAGGTGTTCGGCCGTGGCGGGGCACTCAAGTCGTCGTGGTACGGCGACTGCCTCCCGAGCCGCGATTTCCCGATGCTGATCGACCTGTACCAGCAGGGTCGGCTCGACCTCGACCGGTTCGTCAGCGAGACGATCTCGATCGACGACGTCGAGGCGGCGTTCCACAAGATGGAAGCCGGCGACGTCCTCCGCAGCGTCGTGGTGCTCGACTGATGCCGATCGAACTGGTCACGACCGACGGCGTCTTCGCGCTCGACGGCGGCGAGTGGGAGGTCACGAACAACATCTGGCTGGTCGGCGACGACCGCGAGGTGGTCGTGTTCGACGCCGCCCACGATCACCAGGCGATCGTCGACGGCATCAACGGCCGCAGGGTGAAGGCGATCGTCCTCACCCACGGCCACAACGACCACATCAACGCCGCGGTCCCACTCCGCGACGCCGTCGATGCGCCGATCCTGATCCACCCGGACGACGCGATGCTGTGGAACGTCGTGTGGCCCGACCACTCCCCCGACGGTGAGATCAGCCCCGGTTCGACGATCGACGTCGCCGGACACCGTCTGGGCGTCGTGCACACACCGGGGCACTCCCCCGGCTGCTGCTGCTTCCACGACGTCGACGCCGGTGTCGTGTTCTCGGGCGACACCCTGTTCTGCGGCGGACCCGGCGCGACCGGGCGTAGCTACAGCGACGAACCGACGATCCTCCGGTCGATCATCTCGAAACTGCTGACGTTGCCACCCGAGACAATCGTCCACACCGGCCACGGCGACTCGACCACGATCGGCGCCGAGCACGACACCGTCCTGGCGCGAGCCGCCGAACTCGGCCTCACCTGACCGCGCTGCGGGGGTCGGATACGTTTCGTCGGGACCGACGAAACGTATCCGACCCCGTGTTCAGCAGGCGTCGCCGGGGAGCTGGGGCTTGACCGCGAGGCGGTAGACGACGCCGTCCTGCTCGAAGAAGGTGAGCTGGTTCGCCGTGGCGAACACGTCGCCGATGTCGGCGGCCGCGATCTCGACGCAGTCCGATGCCGCTGCGAGGTCGACGTCGGCGAGCGGCCACGCCACGATCGTCGGCTCGATGTCGTACCCAGACAGATCATCGGTCGGGAACGACCGCACCAGATAGGCGTCGGAGGCGAACGTGTCGGTCGGGGTCTCGTCCATCATCGTCGCCGCTTCGACGAACGCCTGGAGATCGGCCCGGTCGCCGGACTCGTCGGTGACACCGGGTCCGGCACCGAGACCGAGCGCATACGCACGGTGCACGTACGTCGCTCCGTCGGCGGTGATCGTGACGACCGTGTCGGACGCGTCGGCGATGTTCGTCGGGACCTCGTACTCACGGTCCTCGAGCAAGCCGTATTCGTCGGCCAACGCGAGCAGGTCCTGGACGCCGTCCTCACCGATCGCCGCGACCTGGACGTTGGGCAGGAGCGGGCCCGGGTAGATGGCGATCTGCGGTCCGAGCGTGAACTGGCGGGCGTCGCCGGTCACCAGCAGCGACGGCAGCTGCGAGAAGATCGTCTCGACCGGCACGAACCCGCCTTCGTGGGTGATCGACACGACCACCTCGTCGGCGCCGGTCGGATGCTCGTAGCCGGCGGGAGCCGCGGTCGTCGGTGGCACGGTCGTCGGTGGCACGGTCGTCGGCGGCACGGCGTCGGCCACGGTGTCGACCGGTTCGTCCGCCGCGGGTTCGCTGTCGTCACCGCACGCGGCGAGCGTCATCGCCAGCGCCACGGGAACGAGCAGTGCGAGGGAACGGGGAGGGTGGATGTGTCGCATGCCGTCTTGGACGCCGCTCGGGGCGCCCCGGTTCCCGACCTCGGACGAGGATCAGGGAACGGTCAGGACCTCGTGTGGATCGACCGGGTCGGTCGGTCCGCAGCGCCACAGCTCCTAGATTCGGTGGCATGCGAGCGGTGAACGGCGTCGTCCAGCACTATGCGTGGGGAGACCCCGACTTCATCCCGACGCTCCTCGGCGTCGAGCCCGACGAGCGGCCCTGGGCGGAGCTGTGGCTCGGCACCCACCCGAACGGGCCGACGACGTTCGACGACGGCACCCCACTCGTCGACACGACCGGTGAGCTCTCGTACCTCCTGAAGGTGCTGGCTGCCGGTGGGCCGTTGTCGCTCCAGACGCACCCCAACGTCGACCAGGCCTGCGAGGGCTTCGAACGCGGCGACTACCCCGACCCGAACCCGAAGCCCGAGCTGCTCTGTGCGCTCACGCCCTTCGAGGCGTTCTGCGGGGTCCGGCCGGTCGCGGCCACGATCGACCTGCTCGACGAGCTCGGCGCTTCGTCGCTCGCCCGCCGGCTCGAGGACGACGGTCCGGGCGCCGTGCTCGACGGTCTGTACCGCGGCTCGATCGACGCGATGCCCGCGATCGAGGCGTGCCGGGCATCGACGAGCGACCGGATCGAGGCGAGGTGGGCGCGTCGGCTCGACGCGATGTATCCGGGCGAGGCGAGCGTGGCGGCATCGCTGCTGCTCAACCTCGTCGAGCTCGAACCGGGCGAGTGCGTGCGGCTCGACGCCGGCAACCTGCACGGCTACCTGAGCGGTGCCGGCATCGAGCTGATGGGCAACAGCGACAACGTGATCCGCGGCGGACTCACGGTCAAGCACGTCGACATCGACGACCTGCTCGCCGTCGTCGACCCCACCCCGCTCGACGACCCGGTCCTCCCCCGTGGCGACGTCTACGAGCTGCCTGCCGCGAACGTGGCACTGCGCCGCCTGTCGGCCGGTAGCACCCACACGGCGACGGGTCACGAGCTCGCCGTCGACCTGGCCGGCGGCACGTGGTACCTCGCCCCCGGCGAGACCGCGACCTTCCCCGCCGAGACCTACGTCGTCGTCCCCCTCTGAGCCAGATGGGGTCAGGCACCTTCTGGCCGACCAGGTCGAGGCGACCAGGGCGTCGAACGCCAGAAGGTGCCTGACCCCATCTGGTCGCGACCCCGATCAGGTGCTGAGGGCGGTGTGGATGGCGGTCGTGCCGGCGACGAGGGCGTCGGCCTGGGCGTCGGTCAGGACCGAGAACGCCGGCTCGAGGATGTCGTCGGTGATCGTCTCGGCACGTTCGAGGGCGGCCCGGTCGGCATCGGTGACCGCCGGCGGTTCCTCGTAGCCGAACATCGCCAGATCGTCGGGACGCTTGATGGCGTGCGCCACCTGCGTCGACAACCCGACCGCCGCCACGGCGGCGAGGTGAGCACTTCCCCGCAGCTCGCGCAGCACCATGGCCTGGTGGATCGCCGCGGCAGGCGTGTCGTCGGGGACCGGCTCGGCACGGACCCCGGAGAAGAGCGCGAGTGCCCCACCGTCGACGGCGTCGATCACGGCCGTCGCTGCATCGACGTAGGCGTCGAGACCGTCGAGCGACGCCAGCTTCGCCCGGCCGACGTCGTGGCAGCATCCGATGTAGGCCCGTGCGGCGTCACGCGGTGTCACGCGCTCCTTGCCCGAGTTCCACATCTTCGCCAACAGATCGGGGTTGAAGTAGCCGAACGCGCTGTGCACGACCGCCGGTTCGACGTCGCCGAGCACGCCGCCCCGACCGAGGAAGTAGAACCG
>JAGQSS010000025.1 GCA_020439405.1 Ilumatobacter sp.
GTGCGAGCCACGCACGAACATCAGCGGTCCGTTGAACTCGGTGACGTCGTCCAGGAAGATGTGCATGTTGAGCGCGAGCGGTTCGGGCACGCCGTCCTCGTGGTGGTGGGTGGCGAAGTCGTAGTGCCACTGCCACTGTTCGCCGGTGAACGCCGCCTTGGCGTTCACCTTCACCTGCTGCGCGTAGACCGGGACGTCGCCGAGGATCTGTGCGGCCGGTTCGAGGAACCGAGGGTCGTTCACCAGGCGGGCGAACAGCTCGTGCCGCAGGTGCAGCCCCATCGCGGTCCGCACGACCCCGCTCGACTTCTCACGGATGTTCTCCGGCACGTCCTCCTCCATCAACCGGTCGAGCACGTCGTTGATCGCCGCCACCTCGTCGAGCGAGAACCGAGCCGGCAACACCACCACCCCATCCCGCCCGAACGCCTCCATCTCCTCCCCCGACAGGCGACACCCGCCCGCACGCCTCGGGTCAGGTGTCGGAGGTGACGCCGAGGAACGAGGCGTTACCGGCAGATCACCTGACCCGCCCTCGCGCACGTAGTGGATGCCCGGGAAACGTTGGCGCAAGGCACTCGTCGCTGCGTCGACCGCCTCGCCGCGCAATGCTCCGGCGATCAGGCCCGCCAGCTCGGGCATGTGGTCGGGCGTCATGCCGATCCGGGTCACCTCGGGTGTGCCGAGCCGCAACCCCGCACCCGGTTCGAATCCCGGCAGCCCGATCGCGCACGCCAGCAGGTTCCCCTCCCGCAGCCGCAATGCCGCCGGGTGCCCGCCGCCCCACTCGGTCGCGTCGACGACGAGTTGGTGCGACGCCGTCGGCCCGCTCCCGGTGGTGAACACCGGCAGGTCGAGCCGCTGGAGCGCGTCGGCCAACGCCACCGAGTTGGCGAGCATCATCGCCGCGTAGTCCTCGCCGCACTCCAACCAGTCGAGCAGGGTGATCGCGAGCGCCGCCGTCTTGGCGACGTCGAAGTTGGCGGTCAACCCCGGATAGGCGATGGCGTCGATCCGCTCCGCCAGCGCGTCGTCGTTCGTGAACACCAACCCGCCAGCGGGCCCACCGAGACTCTTGTAGGTGCTCATCGTCATGAGATGGGCGCCCTCGTCGAGCGGGTTCGGCCACACCCCGCCGGCGATCATCCCGCAGGCGTGGGCGGCGTCGAACAGCACCAGTGCCCCGTACCGGTCGGCGATCTCGCGGATCTCGCGCACCGGGTGTGGCAACAGGTTGAGGCTGGTCCCGATCGTGATCAACTTCGGCCGGACCTCGGCGGCGAGCCGGTCGAGTGCGTCGAGGTCGACGGTGAACGCGGCCGCGTCGACGTCGACGTGGTGCACGTCGAGCCCGTACAGCCCGGCGGCGCCGGCGCGGTGGTGGGTGACGTGACCGCCGATGCTGGGCGGCGGGGCGATGATCGCGTCACCGGGCGCGCAGGTCGCCATGAACGTGTACAGGTTCGCCATCGCACCCGACCCGACGCGCACCTCGGCGTGACGGGCACCGAACAACTCCCGCGCCGCGGCGGCGGCCATCACCTCGATCTCCTCGATCGCCTCCAGGCCGGTCTCGTACTTGTCGCCGGGGTGGCCGAGCGACGCCCGGGTGGTGAGCCCGGTGGCGAGCAGCGCCTCGGCGCGTGGGTTCATCACGTTCGAGGCCGGGTTCAGGTTGATGCACTCGCGGTCGTGGATCTCGCTGCTGCGCTCGACGAGGTCGTGGATCCGTCGGTCGACGCCACTGCGGTTGACGAGGTCGAGCCGGTCGAGGATCTCGCGTTCGCGAGCGACGGCGGGTTCGCTGAGCCAGGTGCGCGCGGGCGTGGTGGTGTCGATCGACATGGTCCGATCGTCGCAGAGGTGGCCCTCAGTGAACAGCGACGATCAGTGACGGTGGCAGTAAGTTCAACTAATGGCACTCGATCCGGCGCCGACGACGTTCGAGCGCTTGCGCGTGCTGGCGGCGATCGCCGCGACGGGCACGATCGCCGGTGCGGCACGTCTGCTCGACTACACACCGTCGGCCGTGTCGCAGCACCTCTCGGCACTGGAGCGCGAGGCGGGTACCGCCCTGGCGGAGCGTTCGAACCGGGGCGTCGTGTTGACGGCGGCGGGGCAGCGCCTTGCGGCGACCGGCATCGACCTGCTCGACGAGGTGAGGAACGCATTCGACGACGTCGCGACCGCTCGGACGACCGCGTCGTTGCGGGTCGCCGCGTTCCCGACGGCGATCAGTGCGTTGCTGCTGCCGGTGCGGGAGCAGCTCGAACCGGAGGTGCGGCTGACGATCGTGCACGCCGAGCCGGGCGACGCGCTCGGTTTGCTGGTCGGCCGTGAGGTCGACGCCGCGATCACCGACGGCCTGATCGACGTCGAGCACGATCTGCACCGAACCCTGATCGCGGTCGAACCGATCCGTCTGTTGACGCGTTCGACCCGGCGGGTCCGTCGGCTGGACGACTGTGCCGACGCTCCGTGGGTGTTGGGTGGCGCGTCGAGCCGGACGGGTCAGGCGGCGCGCCAGCGGTGCCAGGCGGCCGGCTTCGAACCCGACGTGGTCGCCGAGACCGAGGACCACCACGTCACCTTCGACCTGATCCGGGCGGCGAACGCCGTCTCGGTTCTCCCCGCCCTCGCCCTGACCGACCTGCCGAAGGGCATTCGAGCGGTCGACGCACTCGACCTGAACCTGCACCGACGGATCGAGTTCGTCACGAGACGACGCCTCGCCACCAACCCCGCCATCGGCCGACTCATCCGATCGGTCGAGGAAGCGGGTCGGGTGTCGTAGGGAACGGCGACGGAGTCGCCGTTCCCGGAGATCACCGACCCGGGTTCATCCCCAGCGCCAGTTGCGGCGGCGGGCGACGAGCCAGAGCGCTGCACCGAGCAGGGCGAGCCAGCCGCCCGTGCGGACGATCGACCAGACCGTCGATCCGGTGGCCGGGATGCGGCCGGGTGTCACGACCGATGCGTCGACCTCGATCGGCCCGTCGGACGATCCGCCGCCGACCACGGTCGCCACGTTGGTCACGGTCGAACCTGGGCTCCCGACCAACCGGGTGGTCACGAGCAGTTCGCTGGTCGATCCGCCGGCGGGAACCTCGGCATCGAAGCGACACTGCACCGCGGTCCCGCCGGCACAGGTCCATCCGTCGCCGGCCACCGAGACGAGCTGGAGTCCACTCGCCAGGGGATCGTCGACGACGATCGGTTCGACGGTGGCGTTGAGCCCGTTGTTGGTCGCGCTGATGCCCCACACCACCGTGGTGCCGTTCTGCGAGACGACTCGTTTGGCGGCGTCGAGTTCGATCGACGGGATCACCGAGGCGACGTCGTCGTCGCTGTCGTTCGTCTCGTCGACGTCTTCGGACGGCGTTGTCACGTTCGCTGTGTTCGTCACTTCTGGGTAGGCCGACGGTGCGACCTCGGCGGTGACGACGACGGTGATCGAGGCATCGACGGCGAGCGGATCGATCGTCGTACAGGTGACGGTGCGGTCGGCGATCGCGCAGGTCACACCCTCGCCGGTGGCACCGGTCGGGAGGAGCGACGTCGGGAGGGTGTCGATGATCGTCACCGGACCCGGGTCGGGCGTCGGACCGTGGTTGGTGACGACGAGGCGGTAGTCGACGTTGTTGCCGACGGTGATCTGACCGATGTGGGTCTTGACGATGCTCAGGTCGACGAGCGCCGGGACCTCCACCTCGTCGGTCGAGGTGTTGTCGGTCGGATCGGCATCATCGGTCGGCGAGCCGACGGTGGCGGTGTTCGCAACCGTCGGGAACGCTGCGGGGCCGACGTCGGCCGTCACGGTGATCGAGAAGGTCTCGCCGACGGCGAGGCCGCCGACGAGCGTGCAGGTGACCGTCTGGAGATCGATCGAACAGTCGGCGTCGTCGGAGGTCGCCGCGGACGGGGTCAGGCCCGCCGGGAGCGTGTCGACGACCGTGATCGTCGCGTCGTCGTCGATCGGCCCATCGTTCCCCACGGTGAGCACGAAGTCGACCGTTCCACCGACGCGCACCTCACCCTCATGTGTCTTGACGATCGTCAGGTCGACGAGTCGGGGCACATCGACGTCGTCGGTCGTCGCGTTGTCGTCGGGGTTCGGGTCGGTCGTCGACGTGGCGACCGATGCGGCGTTGACCACCGACGGGAACGCCTCGGGCTCGACGGTGGCGGTGACCACGATCGGCGGGGCGGCGGTCGCCGGCGCGAGCGGTGTCGCGAGTGCGCAGGTGACGGTCGGCCCCACGGCGCCGCAGGTCCAGCCGTCGCCGGCGGCAGCGACGGCGGTCAGCCCGAGGGGCAGGTCGTCGGTGACGACGACGTCGCGTGCATCCGAGGGGCCGACGTTCGTGACGACGAGTTCGAACTCGAGGTCGTCACCGATCCGGACGTCGTCGGCGTCGTGCGTCTTCGCGATCGACAGGTCGGCTTCACGCACGATGGTGACGTCGTCGGTGTCGGTGTCGTCGTCGGGTTCCGGGTCGGTCGTGGGCGACGACACCGTGGCCGTGTTGGTGACGATGCCGGCGTCGAGCGACGGCGCGACGTCGACGGTGACCGAGAAGCCGGGGGCCGACGTGTCGGCGACGATGATGCCGCCGTCGTAGGTGCAGTCGATGGTGCCGACTCCAGCGGTGCAGGTCCACGGTCCGCTCGACGAGACGTAGGTGAACCCGTCGGGCAGCGTGTCGACGACGCGGACGTCGGCGGCGGCGTTGCTGGGTCCGTCGTTGGCGACGGCGAAGTCGAAGGTCAACTGACCGCCGGCGAGGACGTCGGGGGCGGTGTGCGTCTTGACGACGGACAGGTCGGCTTCGGCGACCACGTCGAGGTCGACGCTCGACGTGTTGTCGTCGAGGTCGGTCTCGGGCGACGAGGTCGCGACCGCCGCGGTGTTGACGAGGACGGTGCCGTCGGCGACACCGGACGCGACCTCGGCGACGACGGTGATCGTCGTCGGGGTGCCGCCGGTCGGGTCGAGGGTCGCCCTGCCGCACTCGATCTGGGTCGGCGACGGGCTCGTGCACGACCAGCCGTCGGCGGTGCCGTCGACCGATACCACCGTCAACCCGGACGGCAGCGCGTCGGTGACGGCGACGTCGTCGGCGACCGAGGGACCGTCGTTGGCGACGGTGAGCGTGTACGTCACCTGTTCACCGGCTCGGACCGGGTTCGGGGTGACCGTCTTCACGATCGACAGGTCGACCTCGTCGGTGACGACGACGTCGTCGCCGTCGCTGTCGTTCGACGGGTCGGGATCGTCGGTCGCGCCGCTCACACTGGCGGTGTTCGACAGCGTCGCGGGTCCGGCGTCGGGCAGCACATCGACGATCACGGAGATCGTCGGCGCGTCCGTGTCGGCGCCGAGCGACGTCGCGCGGGTACAGATGACCGTGCCGGCGGTGGGGCTACCGTCGTGGGCGCACGTCCAGTCGGTGCCGGTCGCACTCTGGAACGCGACGCCGGCCGGGAGGACGTCGGTCACGACGATGTCGGGTTGCGAGTCGGACGGGCCGAGGTTGCTCACGTCGAGCTCCCAGGTCAGTGACTCGCCGGCAACGGCGGTGCCGGTCGACGACTTGACGATCGAGAGGTCGGCGGCCGTGTCGGATGCGGTGTCGTCGTCGTCGGTGTTGTCGTCGAGGTTGGGATCGTCGGTCGGCGAGGTGACGGTCGCCGTGTTGATCACGTCACCGAGCACGCCGGGGTCGACGTCGACGACGACGTCGACGGTGGCGAAGGAGCCCGCCGGGAGGGTGCCGGCGAGTTCGCATTCGAACGCGGTCGCGTCGGGCGCGGTCGTCGAGCACGTCCAGCTCCGGGCGATGGAGGTGCTGCTCGCGTATGTCAGCCCGGCCGGGAGGGCGTCGGTGATGGTGACGGTCGCCGCCGCGTCGGACGGGCCCTCGTTGTCGACGCGGAGGCGATAGGTGAGCTGTTCGCCGGGGACGAGCGGTCCGGTCGACGATTTGTCGAGTCGGAGGTCGGCTGACGTCGTCGGGGTGGTCCGGTCGTCGTCGGTGTCGTTGTCCGGGTTCGGATCGGTGGTCGTCGTCTCGGTGATCTCGGCGGTGTTGACGACCTCGTCGAGGGTGTCGGAGGCGAGATCGGCCTGAACGGTGATCGCCGGGATCGGCGCGCCGAACGGGAGGTCGGCGGCGTAGTCGCACGTGATGTCGCCTCCGCTCGGCGACCCGTCGTGGGTACACGTCCAACCCGTGCCGGTCGCGCTGACGAAGGTCGTCTGGTCGGGGAGCGTGTCGACGACGGTGATCGGGCTGCGCGACACCGACGGGCCGAGGTTCGTGACGACGACTTCGTAGGTGGCGGTGGCGCCGGCGACGAGTTCACCGCTCAGCGACTTCACGATCTGGAGGTCGGCGACGCCGACGAAGGTCGCGGGAGCGTCGTCGGTGTCGTTGTCGGGGTTCGGGTCGTCGGTGCCCGATTCGACCGTTGCGGTGTTGGTGACCTCGCCCAGCACGTCGGGGTCGACGTCGGCGACGACCTCGACGACGACGGTGTCGCCGAACGGCAGGGTGCCGGCGAGGTCGCACACGAAGCCGGTTGCCCCACCTGCACAGGTCCACGTGCCCGTGACGTCGGTGCTGCCGACGTAGGTGAGGCCGGCCGGCAGGGTGTCGTCGATGCGGACGACGGCCTCGGCGTCGGACGGGCCCGAGTTGGTCACCTCGAACCGGTAGACGGTCGGTTCACCGGCGACGTACGGGCCGAGTGCGGTCTTGACGATGCCGAGGTCGGCGTCGGCGTCGACGGTGGTCGTGTCGTCGTCGGTGTTGTTGCCGGGGACCGGATCGGTGGTCGTGCCGGGGGCGACGGTCGCGGTGTTGACGATGGCGCCGGTGGCGTTCGACGGCACCGACACGGTGACCGTGATCGCCGGTGCCGGCCCGACGGGGAGGTCGGCCGGTCGATCGCAGGTGACGTCGCCGCCGGTCGGGCTGGCGTCGTGGGTGCACGTCCAGCCGGTACCGACGGCGCTCACGAACGTGGTGCCGGGCGGCAGCGTGTCGGTGACCGTGATCGGGTCGGTGCCGTCGGCACGCGAGACCGACGGTCCGAGGTTGGTGACCGCCACCGAGTACGTCGCCGGCTCACCCGCGACGAGGGTCGAGGTGAGCGTCTTCGCCACCGCGAGGTCGGCCGAGGTGGTGACGGTCGCGGCGTCGGTGTCATTGTTGTTGTCGAGGTCGACGTCGTAGGTGCGGCCACCGACGACGGCATCGTTCGTGATGATGGTGCCCTGCGTGACGGCCGATCCGACGGCCATCCGGACGGTGATGGTCGGGAACGACGCGCCCGGCGCGAGCGAACCGCTACGGGTGCAGGTGACGGCGCCGGCGGTCTGGCCGCACGACCAGCCCGATCCGGTGGCGGACACGTAGGTGACACCGCTGGTGGTCGGGAGGGTGTCGGTGACCGTGAACGGGCCGACGGCGGTGTCGGTCGTCGACCGGTTGGTGACGCGCACGGTCCAGTCGAAGTTCCGGCCGGCGACGGGCGCGGCCCCGTGGAACTTGTCGATGCTCAGGTCGGTCGCGTCGATGCGGGTGCTCGCGTCGTCGGCGTCGGCGTACGGCCCATCGAGATTGCCGGTCGCGCCGTCGCGGTCGACGGCCACGGTGTCGGCGTCGTTCTGCTGTGCGATGGAGCTGCCGATGCCCGGGTCGGTGATGGCGTCGTTCGTCGCGACGGCGTCGAAGGTGACGATCAGTGACTCACCGGGTTCGAGCTCGCCGAGCGCCTCCCACTCGAGTTGCTGCTCGAGGCCGGGTGCCGCGGCCAGCTCGGTGATCACGGGTTCGATCTCGAGCACACCGCCTCCGGGGAACTCGATGTCGGCCGAGCCGGTGACGTAGGTCCAGTTGGTCGGCAGCAGGTCGGTCACGGCGACCGCGAAGGCGCTGCCGCCACCGTCGTTGGTGACCTCGATCCGCCAGGTGAAGGGTGAGCCGAGGTAGGCCGGCGTCGCGCTGACGGTCGACTTGTCGACGGTCAGGTCGGGGAACTGTGGGGTGACGGTCGCGGTGTCGCTGCCGCCGTCGTAGGTACGGCGACCCGGCGATCCCGTCGCGAGGCTGGCGTAGCTGTCGACGTCGGCTGTGTTGACCTGCGGGGTGTCGTCGATCTCGGCGCTCGGCGCCAGTTCGGCGTTGTAGCTGATGGTCAGCGTGCCATCCACGGGGATCGGACCGGGCAGTTCCCAGCGGATCTCACCGGGGGCCGACGAGGTCGACGGCACGAACGACGCAGGCGTGGGGGTGAACGACAGCGGGTCGACCCGCACCCCGACCGGGACGGCGTCGATCACGACGAGGTCGTGGGCCGGACTGCTCGTCGAGGCGGCCGAGTTGATGAGGTCGATGGTGTAGGTGAACACCTCGCCCGGCTCGGGCGTCGTGTCGGACACGGACTTGTCGATCGAGACGTCGGGTTCGAGCACCGTGACGTCGGCGGTCTGGGTCACTTCGTCGCGGTTCTCCCACGGGTACTCCGGGGTGTCGGGGACATCGGCGGTGTCGACCATGTCCCAGGCGGTGAGCGCCTCGTTGCGAACGATCGCTCCGGCCGTGTTGGCGGGCACGTCGGCGACCTTGGCCGAGTACCGCACCGTGATGACGCGTTGGAACGGGTCGCCGGCGACGTCACCGATGAGGAAGCCGACCAGCAGGTTGCCGTCGCCGTCGGTGACGGTGTTCGGCATCAGCGTCGCAGTGAGGTCGCACGTGGTCGTCGGCGTGGTCAACCGGTCGCAGTCCGAACCGAGGAAGGTGAACGTCGCCGGGTCGAGGCCGGGCGGCAGGATGTCGAGGGCCGCCGATTGATAGAAGTTGGTGTTCGGCGGGACGGTGGCGGTGAAGGTGTAACTGACGGTCTGTCCGATCGTGGCGCGATCGGGCGAGGCGGTCTTGGTCTCTCCGGCGGCGGGCACGGTGATGTCGACGTCGTCGGTGCGGCTGACGGTGCGCTCGTTCGGGTTGGGGGTCACGTTCGGGTTCGTGGCGCCGTCGTCGAGGGTCCCGCCGGTGAGCGTGGCCCCGTTCGTGTACACGTCACCGGCAACGGCAGTGATGTCGACACGGGCCTCGTAGGTGCGTGTCTGGGTCGTGCCCGTCGCGAGCGTGTCGAGTCCGAACGCGATGAACGTCGTGCCGCTCGGGCACGAGTTGGTGAAGGCGGTGGTGCCGTCCGATTGCGAGGTGCCGCCGGGGAACGGTCCGAGGGTGGTGCCCGACCCGAGCCCGAACGACTCGAAGGTGAGCCCGGCCGGGAGGCAGTCGGTGATCCACGCGTCGTGGAGCGCCGGTCGGTTGTTCGGGTTCGAGGCCGTCAGCGTGTAGGTGACGACCTGATCGCCGACGACGATCGATTCGTCGGACGACTTGGCGAACGTCGGCGCGAGCTGGCGAACGGTGACGGTGTAGTTGTCGGTGAGGTTGGGCAGCGGTGCACCACCGACCCGGTCGAGCGACGAGAACGTCGCGGTGTTGACGACGTTGCCCTGCTGCGTGAAGTCGTTGCGGACGCGGGCGACGATCTCGACCTCGAAGCGCTGTTCGGTGCTGGTGTCGTTCGTATACGTGGGGGGAAAGGTGAGGGTGCCGCCGGCCGACAGGGCGAAACCGCCGGGTTGCGCCGCCGTGGTCGACGAGGACGAGTCGGGGTAGAACCGCCAGACCGGTGCCGGCGATGCCAGGACGGTGAGCCGGTTGTTGGGGAGCACGGCGTCGCTCAGGCTGCCCTCGAACACGGAGGTGTCGGCGGGGATGTCGACCGCGTACGTGTAGGTCACGAGTTCGCCGGGCACGACCTGGTTCGGCGCGTTGTTGCCGGCCTCGGTGATCGACGTGGTGCCGGTCTTGTCGACCGATGCGCCGGGCGTCACGATGTTCGACGGATCGGTCGCGACCGGAGCGTTCCAGTTGGCCGCCGGCACGGACGTGTCGACGTTGTCGGTCGGGTAGTAGGTGGCGCCGGCGCCGAAGTCGTTGCTGAATGCCTGGTAGCTGCGCACCGAGGCGTCGTTGACGAGGTCGACGCCGAAGCTGGTGGGCGTCGGGACCCGTACCTGATAGGTGAGGGTGCGGGTCTCGCCGTCGAAGATCGCCCATCGGTCGACGCCGCCGGGCACGTCGGCTTCGTCGACCGGGAACTGCCAGCGGATCGCGCTGCGCGTGGCCTGTTCGTCGAAGGTGGGGTGGCCGGGGTCGCCCGGGTCGGTGCACTCGCCGAGCGAGGGGCCGCCGCCCGTGTCGCCACTGAGGTTGGTGATGTTCGACACGTCGGCGCACTCGATCCCGAGCGGCAACGCGTCCCACACCTCGAGCCCGCGGATCGAGTAGCCGTTCGAGGTCGAGTCGGAGCCGTCGTTGGTGAGGTCGACGCGGTACGTCACGAGCGAGTCCTGCTGCACCGTGATGCCGTCCTGGTCGGGCAGCGCGGTCGAGAACGCCGGATCGTCGACCTCGGCGACGCCCTTGAGGATCGAGATCGGCGGTGCCGGCACGATCGCGAACGGCGCGCTGTCGCGGTAGGAGCGGGCCTGGCCCGCCGTGTTCTCCGTCCGGAGCTTCATCAGGTTGTCGAGGATGTCGGGGACGACGCCGGTCGGCAGTTCGACGACCCGTCCGGCGAGCACCACGTCGAAGACGCCGCCCGGGTCGACGAACCGGTTCGCACCGTCGAGGTCGCCGACGGTCCAGGTGGGGGGCTCGGCGCCCGACGCAGCCTGCGACTCGTTCAACGAGAGGGTCACGCTGTTCGCAGGTGTGGCGAACGCTGAGCCCGCGATGTACTCGACGCCGACCGGGAGGAAATCGGTGACGACGGCGTTGCGGGTGTACACGGTCGACGAGAAGTCGACGCGGAGACGGAAGCAGATGCGGTCGCCAAGACGGTATTCGAGGTCGGCCGGGTCGGTGCCGGGGTCGTTCGGCTCGATGTAGCCGCTGTCGGGGCACGGGTCGCCCGGCTGCAACAGGGTGCGCGGGTACACGGTCTTGTCGATCGAGAGCTGTGTGGTGGACTGCGTCGCCGACGAATCGTCGCCGACGGTGACGTCGCCGGCTTCCCCCGTGCCGGCGAGCGGCGTGGTGGTCGCCGTCAGATCGATGCTGTTCGTGAAGCCGTCGCCGCTGACCGGCGGCGCGCCGTCGGGCGTCCCGAACGAGTACGTGGTCCGCATCCGGCCGAAGTAGGTGAGGACGGCGGTCGAGTTGCGGGCGAGGTCGGGAACGCCGGAGAACGACAGGTCGAACCCGCCGCTCGTCGAGTTCTCGGTCGCGTCGATCGAGATCGGGGTGGTGACACCGCCGTCGACGACGACGGTCGGCTGGTCGGCGACGGTCCCGTCGCATTCGCCGGGCGGCGTCGGCGACGGCGGGATCGGCTCGGCGAAGTTGCTGCCGGGTGCGAGCGGGCAGATGCCGTTCGGAACCACGTCGGCCAGCGCGATCGACGACGCACTGGTGTACTCGCTGGTGTCGATCGTGACCGTGTACCGGGCTCGACCGCCGGCCTCGAACTGGCCGGGCGACACCGCCTTGCGCATCCGGACGTCCTCGATCGACAACGTCACCTCGTCGTCGTCGGACACCTCGGCCGGCGAGCCGGGTTCGACGGGTCCCTGATAGCTGCCGGCGGCCCGTGCGGTGTTGGTGATCGATCCTTCACCGGCGAGTTCGCGCGTCGACGGCCCGGTGTTGTTGTCGAGGTTGGCGCCCTGCAGGCCCGACGACGGATCGGGCGCGGGCGCGCCGAAGGCGACGTTGGCGCGCAGCGGGATCCCGGCGGTGTAGCGCAACGTGACGTCGGAGCCGGCGGCGAGGTCGCCCAGGTTCCACGTCAGCTTGGTGTAGGTGCCGGACGGGTAGGTGGTGTCGACGTCGGCCGGTGGGTCGACGACGGTCTCGACCGTGTCGGGCGGCGTGCAGCCGACGACCGCGGGTCCGGCGCCGAGCGCCGGCGCCCCGGGAAACTCGGCGGCGCTCGAGTTGTCGGTGTCGTTGCAGCCGAGGAACTCCAGTTCGGCGGGGAGGTAGTCGGTCACGATCACGGTGTCGACGTCGCCCTGCTCGGTGACGCGCACCTCGAGCGAGTACTCGGTCACGTGGTCGTGGACGCCGCGGAGCAGTTCGCCTTCGGGGCTCGGCTCGCGCTTGGTGAGCGAGATCGCCGAGAGCGAGGTCGTCACGGTCGCGCTCGCGGCGACGTCGATGGCGGCGTCGGGGAGCGGGACGCCCTCGCTGTCGAACTGCACGAGTTCGCGCGGGTCGGGGCTGGCAAATGCTTCGCCGGTGTTGTCGACCGACGAACCGACGACGTAGACGGGCAGCGTCGGGTGGTCGAGCGACGGCGTCTCGTTCAAGGTGACGTCGAAGGTCAGCTCGAACTGGTCGGCCGCCTGCACGTCGCCGACGTTGCGCCAGATCAGCGTCTGCTGGGGGACGAACTCACCGGATGCGGGCGGGAACTCGACCTCGTTGACGACGATCGTCGGCTCCTGGGCGGTGTCGGGCATCGTCGAGCCGGGCACGTAGGTGACGCCGGGGGCCAGCACGTCACGGAACGACAGGTTGTACTGAGGTGCGTCGCCCGGGTTGCTCGCCGTGAGGGCGTACGTCACGCGGTCACCGGCGAGGATCGAACCGGGCGCCGACTTCTGCAGGACGAGCTCGGCAGCGGCCGAGGCCGTGCCGCTCGACGTCGTGATCGGCACCAGCGACGCCAACAGCGCCACCACGAGTACGAGCGCACGCGAACCGCGTCGTTCCATTCCGATGTCCTTCCGGTTGCAGCCGACCCGCCAAAGGACGACCTAAATCGGAGACATCTTATCGTTATCACGACGTCGACTTTGCATTTACTTTGCACGAGAGCAACGAGGTGCGCGTGAGCGCTGGCCCAACGTCAGCGGACGCCGAACGCGACGACCGGTCGGCCGTCGACGGCGGTGACGCGGTACAGCCACTGGAACGCGCCGTCGCCGCTCGCCGCGTAGGCGGCACGGACGTACGCTTCGCCGCCGACCGCGGTCCATCCGACGATCGCCCGTCCTGCGGTCGCGATCGGCGGACTCCCCGTCACCACGCCGCCCGAGGTCCGACCGATCATGTCGTCGATCGTGTTGCGGGCGTCGAGCAGGTTCGAGTCGAGGCTCGGCATGCCGTCGTCCAACGCCGCCGTCGGGTCGGCGTACGTGAGCACGGTCAGCCACGCGTCGGTCGCCGCAGCGTCGGCGGCACGGAACGCCTCGACGTCGACGACGTAGGCCTCCCCCACCACCGGTTGTCCGTCGGCGCCGATCAGTCCGATCGTGGTCGGCGTCGCGTACGGCTGCGCAGCGGGTGGCAGCAACAGTGCAGGAGCGACCGGCGCGACGAACAGCGCGTCGGGCCCGGTGGCGAGGCTCGCCGTGTTCCGCCCGCTGCGGGTGGCGATGCCGGCACCGACGTCGTACCGCACGACATCGGCGCTCCCGGTCTCGGCGGCGTCACGCAGCGCACCACCGCTGGTCGTTGCGATCAGGTATCGGTCGCCGGCGACGTCGGCCACGACGTGGTGCACCACGGGGTCGGCGACGTTGCCCTGGTCGTACCGCAGGATCGTTGCGTCGATGGTCGCAGGCAGCACCGGCGCGGCAGGCGCGTCGGCGGGTTCGGCGGCAGCAGGTTCGACACCGTTCAGATCGTCGACGGCGGCCCGGGCGTCGTCGACCGCCCCGAGGAATCCGCCGGCGCTCGCGCCCGCGCCACTGTTCAGCACGTCGAGTCCGGCGATCACCTCCGCTTGTTCGCCGATCGGCGTGAGCGCAGCCGGTTCGCTCCCGCCGGAGTCATCGGCGCCGGCACCGACTCCGACGGTGTCGGGCGCTCCTGAGTCGTCGCGCGCCGCCTGCTCGTCCTGGAATGCCCGGTAGACCAGGAAGCCCGCGGTGACGATCATTCCGCAGAAGACGGCGAGCGTCGCCCGGCCGACCAACTTGTTGCGCCGCTTCTGCTTCGCCGCCTGGTAGCGGAGCTTCTCGACGGCTTCCTTGGTCTCGTCGGTGGCAGCCGGCATGCCGCCGTAGGCAGGGTTCGGGTTGGCCCTGACCTTCTGTGCTTCGACCATCGCCCTGGCGTCGAAGTCCGGCTCGGGCACCGGCTCGGCGGCGACGGGCCGGGGCGCGTCCGGCAGGTACGGCACCGCCGCAGGATCGGGCAGCCGAGGCGCGTCGGCAGGATTGGATCCGACCCCGCCCAGGTCGCCGCCGCTACCGCTCATGCGCCTCCATCGTGCCACACCAGTTCCCCAGGGGTCCGGTGTCGAGCCGACATGGACGAATCGACATGACGACTCGGGCGACCGGGGCCGAACGTCGCCTCGACTCCGACAATGCGTGCCTTTGGTCAAGCAATCTCAGAAAAAGTTGACGGAAAACTTGAGTAACACATCTATATCGCCGAAAGAAGAGCGGCAATTTCACGATCTTCCAGGAACGAGCAAACAATGGAACACCAATCGACGCGCCGCACCAGGCGCTGGGCACGAGCCGGGCTGGCAATGGCCGTCGGCATTTCGACGGCGCTGCCGCTCGCTGGATCCGCCAGCGTGAGCGCCGCTCCGACCGTGACGACGGGCGGCCCGTTCACCTACGTCGAGCAGGCCGCACCCCTCAACGTCGGCGCCGGCACCTCGATCTCCGGCGGAAGCTTCTACGACGGCCGCACGATCGAGTTCGAGATCGACGGCGCCACTGCCGACGAGCAGCTCGCACTCGAGTCGGTGTCGACCGCCGTCCGGACCGACGGCGAGGTCTCGGTCGTCGGTTCGACGATCTACATCGGTGACGGCACACAGGCTGTCCCGGTGGGTTCGGTCGACGCCACCTACGACGGCAGCAACGGCTCGATGCTGCGCGTCATCCTCGGCTCCGACTTCCGGAACCCGAGCTTCGAGGACGGCGGCTCGTCGCCGTGGACCGTCATGAACCAGAACATCGATCTCGGCGTGACCGCCATCGCTGGCTACCCGGTGCTGGACCAGACGACGTACCCGACGTCGTGCAACGGCTCGACCACGAACGGCAACTGCCCCCCGACACGCGACACCTATGTCGCCAACAGCTACTACTCGGGGATCGACACCAACTACGCCAGCGACGGCACCTCGTCGTTGCGCCTGTGGAGCACGGTCACCACGCCGCAGTGCGCGGTGGTGCACGGCCCGGCGGCGTACAGCAACGCGTTCGACGCCGCCGCCGGCGACACCCTGTACTTCGACTGGAAGGCCGCCAACGGTGGCGATGCGTTCCACGTCTACGGCTACCTCCTCAACACGGCGACGGGTGCCCAGACGCCGGTGCTCGACCAGATGCAGATCCGTGACGGGCAGCCTCCGACCCCGTGGGCGCAGGCCGCCGCAGTCGTGCCATCGACCGGCACCTACCGATTCGTCTTCGTGTCGGGCACCTTCGACGCCTCGTGCGGCACCGTCGCCGGCGCGTCGCTCTACCTCGACAACTTCCAGGTGTACGGCAGCGGCAAGATCGACGACGTCATCTGGTCGAAGATCGCCGAGAAGCTCACCTACGAGAACCTGTCGGACGACCCGGCTCCGGTCCGCACGATCGGACTGACGACGTCGAACTCGAGCGACGAGGTCGCCACCGGTTCGATCACGGTCGACATCACGCCCGTCAACGACGTCCCGACCAGCGACATGATCGAGGTCCAGTGGGAGAACACCAACGCGCCGTCGCCGTCGTTCGCCGACATCGTCGGCACGCTCGCGTTCAGCGATCCGGACGACGTCTCGCTCACCTACGACATCGTGGGCGGCGTCGACGGTTCGTACGACGTCGGTGGCGTGGCGTACGACGTCTCGTTCACCGGGAACTACGGCACGCTCTACGTCGACAGCACCACCGGCCAGTACCGCCTAGTGGCCGACACCGCCGCGGTCAGCTCGGTGGTCGACGACCCTGCGTTCGAGACGTTCCCGGTCGCCGCGTTCGACGGCGAGGACACCGGCACCGCCGATCTCCGTCTCGGTGTCACGCTGCCGCCGGCGCCCCGCAACGTCACCGGTGTGCCGGGCGACGGGCAGGTCGCGGTGAGCTGGGACCCGCCGACCGACATGCCGGTCGATCTGACCGGCTACGTCGCGACGTCGACGCCCGACGGCGCGACGTGCAGCACCTCCGGTGCGTTGACCTGCACGGTGACGGGGCTGTCGAACGGCACGTCGTACACCTTCACCGTCGTCCCGACGACCTCGTCGGGGAACGGCACCACGTCGCTCCCCTCGGCGGCCATCACGCCGGTCGGCCTGCCGACCGCTCCGCAGAACGTGATCGGCACCGCCGGTGACGGCCGGGCGCTGGTGAGTTGGGATCCGCCGGCCAACGACGGCGGCACACCGATCACGGGGTACACCGTGACGACCTCGCCGGGTGGGGCGACCTGCTCGACCACCAGTCGCCTCGACTGCACGGTGCTCGGACTGGCCGTCGGGTCGACCTACACCTTCACGGTGGTCGCCACCAACGCGCAGGGCGACTCGATTCCGTCGGCGCCGGTCTGGGTGACCATTCGCGCCGTCAGCACGACGTCGTTGGCCCTGTCGGACGACGACATCGATCTGGGCGACTCGGTCACCTTGACCGCCACGGTCACGGGCACTTCCCCGACCGGTACCGTCGAGTTCTTCGCCGACGGCGACAGCATCGGTACGGCTCCGGTCGCCGGCGGTGTCGCCCAACTGCCGGGCGAGCCGCCGTACCCCGGCTCGTTCATGATGACGGCCGTGTACTCGGGCGACAGCGGCAACAACCCGTCGACGTCCGCGCCCGTCGCGCTGAACGTCAAGGCGATCGCCGACGTGGCGCTGGCCACGTCCGACGCGAGCCCGGCCGACGGCGACGAGGTCACCCTGACCGCCACCGTCACCGGCAACGCACCGGGTGGCACCGTCGAGTTCTTCGACGGCGCCACGAGCCTCGGCACCGCCCCGGTCTCTGGCGGCGAGGCCGAGCTCGCGATCGACACCCTGACCGCCGGCGCGCACTCGCTGCACGCCGTGTACTCGGGCGACACCGAGAACACCGCCGCCACGACCGATCCGGTCGAGGTGAGCGTGCGCACCACGGCGGGATCGTCGGTCACGGTCGACGACGACGCCCCGGTGCTCGGCGACGAGATCACCCTCACCGCCACCGTGCTCGGCAACAGCCCGACCGGCACCGTCGAGTTCTTCGACGGCGTCGACAGCCTCGGCACCGAGGTGCTGGTGGACGGGACGGCGTCGCTCTCGACGTCGGCATTGACCGCCGGCCCACACTCGGTGACCGTCCGGTACGGCGGCGACAGCCTGAATACCGGCGACGTCTCCGCACCGCTGGCGATCATGGTTCGCACCGAGGCCACGGTCGCAGTGGCACCGTCGACGGCGTCCCCGCTGGTGGGCGACCCCGTCACGTTGACGGCGACCGTCATCGGCAACGTACCGGGCGGCACTGTCGAGTTCTTCGACGGCACGACGTCGCTCGGGACCGCTCCGGTCGACGCCAGCGCCGCCCTGCTGTCCGTGCCCAGCCTGACGGCGGGTGCGCACACCATCACTGCCGTCTACAGCGGCGACGCCGCGAACGTCGGCGCCACCTCCGGCGACCTCACCGTCACCGCGGTCAAGACCGCCGCAACGTCGACGACGTCGCTCAGCCCGGCTCAGCCCTTGGTCGGCGGGACGATCACGGTGACCGTGACGGTCGCTGGACGCAACCCGACGGGCACCGTCGAGGTGTTCGTGAACGGCACGAGTGCCGGTACCGCCGCCGTCGATGGCGGCACGGCGACCCTAGAGGTGCCGGCGGCCGCCGCTGGTTCGACGCGGATCCGTGCGGTCTACTCGGGTGACGCTGCCAACAGTTCGGCCGAGGCGCCATCGGCGTCGGTGGTCGTGGCCAAGCACACGGCCTCGATCGGGATCGGGGTTCGCGGTCCGGCCAAGGTGATGGTCGGTTCCGAGGTCACGCTCACCGCCACGGTGGAGGGGCGTTCGCCGACCGGGACGGTCGACTTCATCGTCGCCGACAACACCCACCAGGCGGGGCTGATCCAGTTCGTCGGTGGGAGCACCGGTTCGCTGGGTTCAGCGCCGCTCATCGACGGGGTCGCCACGCTCACGGTCGACTCGTTGGCGGTCGGCACCTACTCGGTGATGGCCGAGTACTCGGGCGATGCCCAGAACCTGCCGGACACCTCCTCCCTCGCCGAGGTTCGTGTGTACGCCCTGCCGACCCCGATGACGCCCGAGCCGACGCCGACGACCGGCGGACCGCTGCCGGTGTCGGGGAGCGGCTACGAGCCGGGCACGACCGTCGATCTGTGGCTCGACGGCGAGGGCGGCACTCTGCTCGGCACCGTGACGGTGGACGAGAGCGGTTCGTTCTCGACCCAGGTCAAGCTGCCGACGACGGCACTGGGGAACCACGCGATCGTGGTGAGCGGCACCGACGCCGTCGGCGCCGCGACGACGGCGGCCGTCCCGGTCGAGGTGACGGGAACCCTCCCGTCGACTGGCTCGTCGGCCGGCCCGATCGCCCAGTTCGCGATGCTGCTGCTGGTCGGGGGCGCCGCGCTCGTCGTGGTGACCAGGCGCCGTCAGCGGACGCAGTCCGCTCGCTGATCGGCCACAGACAGGGGCCGGGGTGATTCGTCGCCCCGGCCCCCGTCGCGGGTCGGGTCGGATCGAGTCAGTTGCGGCGGGCGACGTGCCAGGCGTGTTGGTGTTCGAGGCCGGTCCGCAGGCCGGTCGTCGGCTCCCACCCCAACACCGTCCGAGCGAGGTCGGTGTTCGCGCCGGTGCGCGTGACGTCGCCTCGTTCCGGGTCCTGGTGGTCGATCGGCACGGGCGTACCGACGATCTCACCGACGAGGTCGATCAGCTCGAGCATGGAGTGGTCGCCGCCCCCGGCCACGTTGAACACCGCGCCGGGCGCCACGTCGGCGGCACCCGCGGCGAGATTCGCCGCCACGACGTCACCGACGTACGTGAAGTCGCGTCGTTGTTCGCCGCTGCCGAACAGCGGGAACACCGGCCCGCCCAGCGCCGCCTCGAACAGGCGGTGCGTCGCCATGTCGGGCCGCTGGCCGGGGCCGTAGACGGTGAAGTAGCGCAGCGACGCCACCGACAGACCGAAGTTCTGCCCGTAGAGCGTGCACAGCTGTTCGCCGGCGAGCTTGGTGACGCCGTACGGGCTGTACGGCTTCGGCCGCATCTCCTCGTCGACCGGATACCGGTCCGCGTTGCCGTAGATGGACGACGACGATGCGTACACCAGCCGCTCCACACCGTGCTGGGTGCACGCCTCGAGTACCCGCTGCGTCGCCTGCACGTTGCGCGAGAGGTACTCGTCGAACTGGTTGCGCCACGAGGCTCGGACACCGGGTTGGCCGGCCTGGTGGAAGACGACGTCGGCGCCGTCGGCGAACTCGTCGAAGCCGGTGGCGAGATCGTGCCGGACGAACTCGAACCGCTCGTGTCCGCTGAGCGCGGCGAGGTTCGACTCCTTCTGGGCGACGTCGTAGTAGTCGGTCATCAGGTCGATACCGACGACGCGGTCACCCTGTTCGAGGCAGGCCGCGGCGAGTTGGCTCCCGACGAATCCGGCAGCACCGGTGACGACGACGTTCCGCACGGCCACTGACACTAGGCGTTCGGCGCGAACGGGCCGGGACGTTTCAGCGAGCCGACCTCATGGCGACGACGGTTCGTCGGCCTCGTCGCCGACGCCGAAGGCCGGTGCTCCTGGCCCGTTCCACCGTGCCTGGTCCTCGAGGTGGTCGATCACCTCGTGCGGCGTGCCGGAGAACAGCGTCGAATCCGAAGGTGTTTCCTTTGCCTGTTCGTCGCGGAAGAACTGGTAGCCGAAGTAGCCGGCAGCGCCGACGGTACCGGCGACGATGACGAACATGAAGCCCGACTTGATCCCGCTACTCCGCCGGCGGCGCGACGACTGACGACGTGCCCGTTCGCGTCCGTGCTCCAACCCCAGGACTGCGGTGCTCGATCCGCCCGAGGACACCTTTGTCGCCATGTCAGTACCTCGGCGACGACCCTCGACGACTCGACTCAAGAAATCGGCAAGAACGTCGGTCGGTCAGTGCGGCGGCGTCAATCGCAGGGCGAGATGTTGACGAGGTACCCCTCGGCGGCGACGTCCCAGTACTCGGAGGTCCCGCGCATCAGTCCATCGGCGACCAGGGTCTCCTCGAATCGCTCGGCGCCGGTACCGGTCGGGGGGATCGAGCCGCTGCCGTGGCGGGCGAAGTAGCTCTCGACTGCGACAGCGAGCGTGCGAGCGCCGGCGGCGCACGAGTTCTCCTCGGCGTCGTCGGAGATGCCGACGACCGAGAAGACCACGACCGCCGTCAGGATGCCGAGCACGACGATGACGACCAACAACTCGATCAAGCTGAAGCCGCCGTCGTCGGCAGTTCGGTTGTCGGTGGTGGTCGTCATGTCCGGTCGCTTCTTTCCCGCTGCCCTCATGTTAGGTATCTGCAAAGTACGTTAGAGTACGGTAGCGGGCCGGGGCGAGTATTTTGCGGCATCCCTCTCCTCAAGACTTCGGCAAGTCGGCCGATGAAGGAGAGGACCGCCATCGCGGCGAGCAGGGAACGAGCAGCAGTACTGTGCATGACGACGACACCACCGGCGGCGAGGAGCCCGTACCGATGAACTGGCTGTGGACGGCGCTTCGACGCCGTCTCCCCATCGTCCACTACGTCGTGGACTGCCTGGTGTGGCTCGTCGCGCTCCCGCTCACCACCTTCAGCCGCTACGACTTCTCCGTCAGCGAGCTGGCCTGGGACGCCACCCTTCGTTCGTGGGTCGTCGCCGTCATCGGCCAGGGCGTCTTCGGACTCATGACCGGCCTCTACACGCGCCGGTGGCGATACGGCAGCTTCGACGAGGTCGCGGCACTGGCCGCCACCGTGGTGCTCACCGGCATGGTGATGTCGGTCGTCAACGTCGGATGGTTCCTGCCCGGCGCACCGCGTTCGGTGCCGGCGCTCACGACTGCCGTCGCCATCGCCGGCACGGTCGCGGTGCGCTCCGTGTGGCGTCTCTACCGCCAGCGGCAGACACGACTCGAACTGCGCGGCGCGGAGCCACTCATCATCGTCGGGGCCGGCGAGGGTGCCGAGCAGATCGTCAAGGCGTTGATGTCCGACCCGGCCAGCTCGTACGTGCCGGTCGCCCTGCTCGACGACGACCCCGACAAGCGTCGCTATTCGGTCGCCGGCGTGAGGGTGCAGGGCCCCATCAGCCAGATGCGAGAGGTCGCCGCCCGCTACGACGCTCGCGAGGTGCTGCTCGCCATCCCGAGCGCCGATGCCGCGCTCGTCCGCGACGTCGACACGATCGCGAGCAACGCTGGCCTGAAGCTGCTCATCGTCCCGTCGGTGCACGAGATGTTCGGTGAACTCGGCGTGCGCGATATCCGACCCGTGAGCGAGGCCGACCTGCTCGGGCGCGGCCCCGCCGACATCGATGCCGATGCTGTCGCCGGGTACGTCACCGGTCGACGTGTGCTCGTCACCGGGGCCGGCGGATCCATCGGGTCTGAGTTGTGCCGACAGCTCGCCCGGTTCGAACCGTCCGCGCTGCTGAAGCTCGATCGTGACGAGAGCGGCCTGCACGCCGTCCAGCTCTCGATCCACGGCCGTGCCCTGCTCGACAGCGACGACCTCATCCTGGCCGACATCCGCGACCGCGAACGCATCTTCGAGGTGTTCGAGCAGTACCAGCCCGACGTCGTCTTCCACGCCGCAGCGCTGAAGCACCTGCCCCTCCTCGAGGCAGCGCCGCAGGAGGGATGGAAGACGAACGTGCTCGGCACGCACAACGTGCTCGACGCCGCCGAGTCGGTCGGAGTAACCCACTTCGTCAATATCAGTACCGACAAGGCCGCCAACCCGACGAGCGTGCTCGGTTACACCAAGCTGATCACCGAACGGCTCACCGCCGACAAGGGCCTCAAGGCGAGTGGCACGTATGTGTCAGTCCGCTTCGGCAACGTGCTCGGCTCGCGCGGCTCCGTACTGCCGGCGTTCCGCGAGCAGGCGAAGAAGGGCGGGCCGATCACGGTCACCCACCCCGACATCACCCGTTACTTCATGCTCGTCGAAGAGGCCGCCCTGCTCGTCGTCCAGG
>JAGQSS010000260.1 GCA_020439405.1 Ilumatobacter sp.
ACCGGTGGACGTACAGCCGATTCAATCGGCCAGGTGTCCGCGGTCACTCGAAGGCGGTGACGGTCACGGTCGGGGTGGAGACCTCGGGCGGGAGCCAGACGCGGAGCCGATCGCCGGTCGCCTCGAACAACACGCCGCCGTGCAGGCGGGTCCAGATGTAGTCGCCGGCACCGCAGCACTCGTTGAAGAAGATGTCGTCCTGGGGCCACGCGGTGATCGCGACGTCGTCGACGCGGTCGCCGGTGCGGAGGTCGATCAGTTCCCACCCGGTGTCGGCGGTGACGATGCCGCGATCACCGTCGATCGCGGCGAACGCCTGCCCACCCGGTCGCGTCCAGAGTCGGGCGCCGGTCTCGAGATCGAACGCGACCAGCTGTTCGTCGGGTGGCGTGTCCTCGTCGAGCCACTGGCACCCCATCCCGTCCGTCCAGGTCAGGCACTCCATGACGAGCACGACCGAGTCGGCCATCGCCGACGCGAACCCTTCACGGCTGATGTGGTGGAACCCGGGTTCGGACCAGACGACCTCACCGGCGCCGTCGAGCAACTCGGGGGCCGTGTCGTCGCCGTACGGGATTCGGATCGTCGGTGGCAACGCCCGGAGTTCGTCCGGGTCGCTCGACCATGCGTCACCGGTCCAGACGACCTCGGGACGGTTGCTGTCGAACGGTGTGCCGGCGATCATGAGCCCGCTCGGGCCGGCGACCAACTCGTAGCGCACCATGTCGGACGACGTGCCGAGGGCGACGTCCGGGTACGGGATGTCGGTCACGTTGACCGTGCCGAGGTCGATGATGCCGAGTCGATCGTCCGGCCCGATCGCGCCGGCGTCCCAGGGCACACCGACCAGGAGCCGGTCGTCGAGCGCACCGTCGATCGTCCGGCCACCGGTGTTGAACGGCGGCGAGAAGTCGGCGCCGGTGGCCAGGTCGAACGGGAGCAGCAGCGCCTCACCGTCGCCGGCCGCGAGCCACAGTCGTTCCCCGGCCGGGATCATCGCTCGCGGCCAGCCGATGCCTGCCAGGCACCGACGCCAGCGGATGTCGCCGTCGAGGTCGACGACCTCGATCGTGATCACCGATTCGTTGTCGGCGCTGTACTCGAACAGCCCGACGGCGACGCCATCCGGGACCACCGCCGTCGACACGAGGGGTTGGTACTCGCCGTTGGCCGTGTCGATCGTCGGGAGGACGATGTCGAGTGTCGGGGCGGTGTCGACGGTCGTGAAGCCGGCCAGGGCAGGGTCGATCGAACCCGACACCCTCCCGCTGCCCGCTCGTTCGGTGCAGTCGGGGTTCCACGCCGTGACGACCACGTCGCTCGGGACCACGGGCACGGTCGACGCCGGTGGTGCCGTGGTGGCCGGGGGTTCGGTCGTCGGGATCGTCGTCGGTTCGGTCGTCGTCGCCGGCGGCTCGGTCGTCGGGACCGTCGTCGGAGCACTGTCGGGGGTCGGCATCGTGTCGTCGGGGGTCGTCGCCGGGGCGGGTGATTCGTCGCCGCCCGACCGCACCGAGATCGCCACCGCGGCCACCGCCACCAACGCGACCGCCGCAGCGGCCATGAACCAAGTCGCCGGAGACCGGCGCCTGCCCGTCGGTGCGGCCGACGCCGTGGTGCCGAGTTCGGCACCGGCGGAGCGGCGGATGATGTCGTCCCACTGGTCGGGGGCGTCGACGGCGTCGAACGCCTCGAGGCCCATCCGGTCGTCGGGCTGCCGGTCGTGCTGGTCGCTCATCGGTCGTTCTCCAGGATCTCGCGGGCTCGTTCGGTGGCTCGATGGAGTCGGACCCGGATGCGGCCGGCCGGTTCGCCGAGCACTGCTGCAAGCTCGCCGGGCTTCCACCCGCCGACGTGGCAGAGCACGATCAGCTCGCGGTCCTGGTCGGACAGCGCGGCGAGTCGGTGCAGCAGGTCGGCGAGTCCGTCCGCGTCGTCTGTCATCGATCCGTCGGGGAGCTCGCCGTCGCCGCGCCTGCGGCGCTGCAGTTCACCGCGGGCGATCGCGAACGCCGATCGCCACACCCAGGCGGCCACGTCGCGCACCTCGTCGCCGCGCCGGAGCGCCTGCGCGAACGCTTCGGCGGTCGCCTCGTCGGCGACGTCGCGTGACCCGCCGAACGCATAGATCGATCGCCACAGGCGGGCATGGTCGGTCTCGTAGACCGCACGCACTCGCTCCAGGACCGGATCGGTCTGCATCACCATCGATTCCATCACGTCGTACAGGGCGACGTGAGGGCAATTCGTTACATCGCGTCGTCAGGGCCTGGGTCGGGTGATCTCCGTGAACGTCGACGCCGTCGCCGTCCCCTCCGACACCCGACCCCGTCGCCGTTTCCTCCGACAGTCGGACCGACCGGCTGGGGCAGACTGGGGACATGAGTGCACGGTTGGCCGACGTCGAGTGGCCGCGCCGGACGGAACGGCTGACGTTGCGGCGGGCGACCGCCGACGACCTCGACGCGGTGTTCGCCATCCGCTCGCAGCCCGGGGTCAGCGAGTGGTTGACAACGGGCGCCGACGACCGTGCCGTGTTCGACGAGCACCACGCGAGCCCGGAACGGCTCGCGAAGACCCTCGTCGTCGAGTACGACGGTGAGGTCGTCGGCGACACCATGATCTCGCTCGGGAACGCGTGGTCGCAGTCCGAGGTGAAGGAACTCGCCGCCGACGCCGAGGCCGAGCTCGGCTGGGTGATCGCCCCGGCGCATCAGGGCAAGGGGTTCGCCCGCGAGGCGATCGAGGAGATGCTGCGGGTCTGCTTCGACGGTCTCGGGGTCCGCAGGGTCACGGCCGGTTGCTTCGCCGCCAACGAACCGTCGTGGCGTTTGATGGAACGCCTCGGCATGTGGCGCGAGTACGCCGGGCGCGGCGACGGGCTGCACCGATCGGGCCAGTGGATGGACGGCTACGCCTACGCACTCGACGCCGACACCTGGCGAGCGAGCCGCGGTCGGCACTGACACGCCGAGCATCCCACGACGTGAGCCGGGTCGGGTGATCTCCGGAAACGTCGACTCCGTCGCCGTTCCCTACGACACCCGACCCGGCTCAGCGCGTTGGATCTCGATGTCGCCGCTGACGGATTTGATCCGGAGGTGGACGACCCGGCGTGGGCCGCCGGCGTCTTCGCCTGCGTCGCGACGAGGTTCGGGGAGGCGCGTGGTGCCGGAGAACGTCGTGAGTTCCGGGACGACGCGGATGCCCGACGGCAGGGCGATCCGGACGTCGCCCGAGATCGTCCGGATGGAGTACTCGTTGCCGTCGGCGCGACCGATGCGCACGTCGCCCGACGTCGACTTGATCGAGGCGTCACCGTCGAGCCGGCCGATCCGGGCGTCGCCCGACGTCGTCGTGATCTCGACGCGCCCACCGATCTCGGTGGCGTCGAGGTCGCCGGACACCGACGCGGCCTCGAGGTCGCCGTCGACAGCGAGGCATCGCAGGTCGCCCGAGGCGGTCGACAGGCGGACCGACTCGCATCGCCCGTGGAGGCGCAGGTCGCCCGAGGCGGTCGAGGCGACGAACGTGCCGAGATCACCCTCGACCCGGAGATCGGCCGACGCCGACTTGAACTCGACCCGCGTTCCGGGCGGCACCTCGATTGCGAGCCGTCCGGAGCGACGGCCGCGACGCTCGACGGGTTCGACGGACACGGCGTCGCCGACGTTCGAGACGTCCCACCGATCGGGGTGATCGACCGCGACGGCGATCACGCCGTCGGTCGCCGCCACGATCTCGACCGAGCCGGCGTTGGCGCGCACTGCGAGCGACGGCCTGGCACCCACCGTGAACTCGTACCGCTGGGTCATCGCGACCTCACAGATCGAACTCCTCGGTGACGGTGCCACCCGTCGAGGTCTGTCGGCGGGCGTTGCGCGAGAGTGCTTCGACCACCCAGGTGTTGACCGACTCGCCGTCGGTGTTCGCGAAGCGCTCGATCGTCGACTTGAGGGTCGGCGGAAGCCGCAGGGTGATCCGAGCGTCGAACTCCTCGTCGTCGGGCGTCGGCTCGCTCGGCGCATCGTCCACGACACGGAGTTCGAGGTCGCGGCCGCTCAGGACGACGTCGACCCGCTGCTCGGCGAGCTGGGCACCGATCTCGCTCGCCGCCTGCTGCGCGAGGTCGAGCGCCGCCTGGCGGATCGCCGGCTCGAGCGCGTCGGCGATCCGTTCGGCGACCAGCTCGAGATCGGGGTCGTCGCCGACGAGCGCCTGGGCGTTGACGGCGGCTCGGAGCGAGGTGATGACGGGGTCGAGGTGCATGTCGGTGGCCGGATCAGTAGTCGTCGGCCGGTCGGGATTGCCGCGCCGGCGTGGTGGCTTCGGGATGGATCCGCTTGCCGGCACGACGGTACCGGACGCGGTCGCCCCGGATCGCGTCGATGAGTTCGGGATAGAGGAACGGGTGCATGACATCTCCTTGACATCGTGATGATGTCATCATGATGTCACTTCGATGTCGACCTGTCAACCCGTGGTGCGAACGCGCACGAAGTCGGGACGAAAGCCCTGGTCGGGGTCGATGCGCGCGCAGCAGAATGAAGACGTGCGAAGCGAACCGATCTCCACCGTGATGACGACCGACCTCGTCTCGATCGACCTCGACCAGCCCCTGTCCGAGGCCTACCACGCCCTGCGGGGTGCGCCGTTCGAGCACATCCCGGTGCTCGACGTCGACCGTCCGGTCGGCATGTTGTCGTCGACCGACATCCTCCGACTCGTCTACGACGTCGAAGGAGCGAGCGACAAGATGCTGACGAGCATGCTCGACCACCAGTTCAACATCGAGGACGCGATGTCGGCCGAGCTGGTCACGCTCACGACCGACGCGACGGTCCACGACGCCGCCGAGGTGTTGGCCGAGGGCAAGACGCACTCGATCCTCGTCCTGGCCGACGGCAAGCTCACCGGCATCGTCACGACGACCGACCTGGTGCGCTACCTGCGCGACCTCTGACAGCGCCCGTCGGCGCCCGATCAGGCGTCGACGGGGCGGATCGCAGCGCTGATCTCGCCGACGACGTCGGCCTCGACCATCTCGCGTGCGACCTGGATGCCGTTCACGATCGCCCGTTCGCTCGACGAACCGTGCGAGATGATGCAGACCCCGTCGACGCCGAGCAGCATCGCGCCGCCGTAGGTCTCGGGGTCGAGCGTCTCGTACAGCGGGAGCAATGCCGGCATCAGCGCGTCGGCGTGCTCTTTGTACTCGGGGGTGGCGGTGAACGCGTTCAACAGTGCGCCGACGACGGCCTTCATGCCGCCCTCGAGCGTCTTGAGCACGACGTTGCC
>JAGQSS010000261.1 GCA_020439405.1 Ilumatobacter sp.
GGCTTGTCGTCGCCCCACACATCGAACCCGAACCGCGCCGCCTGCGCATCGGCGTAACAGTGGTCGCACGCCGGCGACACCCGGGTGCATCCCCACCACGGATTGAACGTGTGATCCGTCCACTCGATCGCCGACTGCTCACCCATCGGCCGACCTCCCGAGCTCCTGGGCGATGCCCTGCAGTTTCAAGACCTCGACACGGGACCGGTCGTACTCGTCGAGGTAGCGCCACTGGATCCGTCGGCATTCGATGCCGCGCAGGTCGAGCGGGTCGACCGGGAACCACGAGTCCGGCAGGATCGGGATGCTGTGCCCGTGGTTCCCCGCCCACCAGGTCGCCCACTCCAACGGATCCCACTCGTTCGGGTCGAAACCCTCGAGCGCTATCTCTTGGCGGCCGTACCGGACGTCGGACGACATCAGGCTGATGGGCTCGACACGGACGTCGACAACCTCGACCTCGCAGAGGACGACCTGCTTCGCGCCCTTCGGGAGACCCATGCCCTTCTCGATCAGGATCAGCCCGTCACCAGGCTTGAGCGTCTGCCACGAGTCGACCTTGCGGCGGGTCACGGTCTTCGACCGGTCACGCACGGCGTCGATCGTCATGCTGCACGACATTCGGCGACTCATGCTGCGTCCCGTTCGCCGTTGCGGTGCTCAGCTTCCTCGATCAGGAGATCGATCGCGAGGGCCTGGTCGGTCGAGTACGGGCCACGGTCCGGGATGCCGAGCCGGCGGCGGTGTTCCTTCACCGCCGCTTGGGCGTCGTCGGGGAGGCGTTCGGCGCGGGTGCGCATCTGGTCGACGAAGTCGCGGTGCTCGGTCTCGTTGCGCCAGCCGAGTTCGACCCAGTTCGTGTCCGGGTTGCGGCCGTGCTCGGCCATCCGGTCAGCGAACCGTTGCGCGGCGTCGGCGACCATCTGGGCCGGGAATCGCCCGGCGAGGTCCTTGACCGCCTCGCGCAGCTTCGGGTCGAAGCACTCCCACGGCAGCACGTCCGGGGCGTTCATCGGACGTGCTCGATCGCTCGGTCGGGATCAGCGTTGCGCCAGTCCGGCCACTCCCGCTGTTCGTTCTTCGTCTGCTTCGCGACGATCGCCCGGAGGATGTCGGCCGGTTCGTGCCCGGCACGCCACGCGCCGTCGAACGCGAGGATGACGACGTCGACCCACTCGGACAGGTCGTCCGGAGCAGCGGCGATCTCGTCGAGCTCCTTGCGGATGTGGTCGAGCACGCCGGCCGTTCGGGCGCCGGGGCCGAACGTCGCCTCGGAGAACGCCCGTTGACGCTCGAGGTGGGCGACGTCGATCGCAGGGGTGCCACCGGGTTCGGCGAACCCCCGACCACCGGCGAGCTGGCGGTCGGCGAACGAACATGCCGCATATCCGCCACGGTGACGCCAGGTGACCGGGTCGTCGTGTGGGTTGTAGTCCGGTTCGTACGAGCCGACATCGCGGTAGGTCGCGAACGTGATCGGGCCGCCACAGTTCAGGCAGACGTCTGTATCTCCCCGCTGCGGGGCGTCAGCGCTCACGGCTTCCAGAGCGGGTTGAGGCTCGTGTGCTCGGCGATCGTGGCGGCGATGGTGCCGACGACGTGGGCGAGCTGGTCCTCGAGCTGTGCGCACGACAGTGAGAACACGACCTTGTTCGAGCCGACGGCGGGCTTGATCCGTACCGTGAGCACCACGGCGTCGGAGACGCCGACGAACGGGACGAACGTCGCCTTCAGCGTCTCGGGGAAGCTGACCTCGTTGCCCTGACCGGCGTGGAGCTTCACGTTCTCCGCCAGCTGGATCGACCCCTCGCCGCCGGTGCGGACAACGGACTGCACCTCGGTGGTGCGGATCGCGTGCAGGTCGGAGATCAGGTCCCGCAGGACCGCGCCGTCGGGCTCGGCGATCTCGCCGATGCCGTCGACCACCAGGTCGAGGAACTGCTCCTGCGACAGGTGCGCCGCGCTGAGCGCCTGACCCCACCGCTTCCCGGCCTCCGTCGGACGGAGGACGAGCGAGGCGGTGTGCGCCTGGCGGCCGACCGGCTGGTCCATCGTGCCGTCGAAGCCGAAGAGCGGATGGTCGTCGATCGTGATCCAGGCGACGTCGTTGTCGGACGTCAAGAGCTTGATGCCCTTGCCGTAGGTGTCGGAGATGTAGGCAACCGTCGACTCCTCGACCGCGTACCGCTCGACGTACCGGGCGAGGGAGTCGACGCTGACGAACTTCGCTCGGTCGGTGATGAACGTCGGCTTCGGGCGTTCGTAGAGCCACTGGTTCAGGTCGATGATCTCGACCGCGCCGTCGGGCTTGCGGAACGCCATGCCGAAGTCGCCGACGTCGACCGGGTCGGTGGCGACGAGGGCGTGCTCGATCGACTGCTCGATGAACTGCTCCGCGCTGACGAGGGTGCGGAGACCGCCGGCAGGGCGGTCGAGGAGTTGGGCGGTCGCGAGCACGCTCGCGTCCGTGTCGAGGTTGGTGGTGGTGTCGTCAGACATCGCTGGTGTCCTCCATCGTTGGGAGCTGGGGCTGGTTGGGATCGCGACGCGAGATCGCGCCGCCGGGCTGGACGAAGTAGATGGCCGACTGCGTCTCCGCCGGCGGCTTCGCGTCGACGTCGACGTCGAACTGGACGACACCGTCGGTGTTCTTCGGGACCGACAGCCGGACCTTCAGGTTCACGGCGCCGGACTTGCCGGTGAGAGCGACGGCATCAGCGACCTCGGCCAGTGCCGCGGTTGCCTTGTCGTCGAGGGCGCCGTTGCGGAACGCTGCGAGCAGCCTCGAGAACTGCGTCGGTGGCGCCTGGCCCTGTGGGCCGTCGTCGGGTGTGTCGGGCATGGCGGTGACCTCCTGCTGGTCGGATCGGGTCGGGCGGTGTTGAGCTGGTCGACGGGACACCCCCGGAGGAGGAGGCCACCGTGCTGCCGGTGGCGATGGGGGCACCGTCTGAACGTGTGCGGGGAGTCAGCGACGCGCCGTGCGTCTGCGTGACCAGGTGTCCCAGATCGAAGGACTCCCGCGACGGCGATGGATGACCCGCCGACCAGCGATCGATGCCCTGCCACTCCCGGAGCGGGCGGACGGTTCGGGAGTGGCAGAGCGACTGTGCGGCGCCTTCCAGCGCCGGCGAACTTGCAGATGCTCCGGGACGGGACGGCCCTGGACGCCGGAGCGGAACAGCGAGCCGAGCATCGGCCCGGCGTACGCGAGGAGCAGCAGACCGAGGAGGCCGAGAGCGGCACCGAGCGTGATGCCCTGCCCGGCGTCGGAGGCTGCGAACCGGTGCAGCATCAGAACCACCCCATCGCGAGCGCCACCGCGCCGCCGAACACGACCGCGGCGACCAGGAGCACGAGCAGCTCGAACGGGTTCATCGCACGGTTCCGATGCCCACACGTCCGGCACTCATCGTCGACGACATCGATCGTCGGCCGACGACACCGGCTACACAGCTCGAACAGCGTGTGCCCGTTCATGACGGCACCACCCGCAGCAGACGAGACGGCCGCACCTCGACGACCGGCACCGGCGGCAGATCAGGGGTGTGGTCGTAGGTGCCGGTGAACAGATGCAGCGCGAGCGACGCCGTCGATCCGTCCGAGTCGTACCGGAAGATCACGACCGTGTCCGACGCTGCCGACGGGTGCTCACCCTGCTCGACGACCCGCTCGACCGTCACACCACCGCGCCCGGACCCGGACCGCGCCGACGACAGCTGACGCCAATGCCGGAACTGCCACCGCTCCCCCGGCTCCGGAAGCTTCGCCACGTTCATCGGTTGTGCTCCTCACACTCGGCAAGGACGGTCTGCATGTGGGCGACGTGATGGCGGAGGCCCCTGACGCAGTCGGCGCAGATGCGAACGTCCGGATGCCTCGTCGACGGGACGTACGGATGCTCTGCAGCAGATCGGTAGTCGAACTCGATGTCCCGACCGCACTGGACGTTCGCACGACGCCGGTCGTCGTCGAGCACGGTGAAGATCGGCCGACCGATCGAGACAAGGTGCCCGACCTTCGACCCCGGCCGAGCGAACAACGACCACCCGCCGATCATGCTGCCGTCTCCTCTCCCTCGCAGGAGCGACGGAACGTGTGCAGCTCCGGGTCGTACACGTAGGCGCACAACGCCAGACCGGTCATGTCGGCGATCGACGTGACTGGCGACTGCCAGTCGGTGTCGAGCGCCGTCGGTCGACCGCAGTGCACGCAGGTCGCGCCATCGACGAGCTGCTCGGCGCAGCGGAGCGCCGCCTCGATCGGGTCACGACCGGCGGCCGTCTCCCACACGCCCTCGTCGAACTCGGCGACGACGAACCAAACGACCGGGTCCTCGTCGTCGGACCAGCGGATCTGCACACTCGCAGCGCCGCACCGGCCGATCATCGCGACCGCGGCCGACAGCTTGGCCTGCTGTTCCGGTGAGAACTCGCGCATCAGACGACCTCCGGGTAGTCGTCGCCGTAGCGGAGTGCCCACGTGTCCCACGAGGCGACACCACCAGCGGCGCGGTACCGGCTGTAGTCGTTCGTCATCCGGACGTGGCGGGGCTGCTCGTCGGCCGGTGTGTCATCGAGAACGCACGGGTCGGGATGGTCCCAGCCGTCGTCGTCGCACAGCGGGTCGTGTTCGGTCGTGGGTGCGGTGGCGGGGCCGGCACCGGCCCCGTCACCTTCCTGTGCGGGGTCCGCTTCCACGGTCACACCGGCGACGTCTTGGCCGTCGCCACCATCGCACACTGCTGATGCCGGTGCCGGCTGGTGTGCATCACCCTCGGTGTGGTCCGCTTCGACAGCGTCGCCCTGTGTGGGAGTCATGGCCGCAGCAGCGGCATCGATCTGATCAGCGAGCTCACGCAACCGGGCAGCCAACGCCGCCGGCGGGCAGCCGTACCCCTCGTAGGCGTCGAGGTGCGCACCGTTGATGACGATGCTCGTGACGATGCCCTGCCCGGCGTACGACGACCGGCGCAGCGTTGGTTCGCTGATCTCGTCGGGTGCGTGGACCGTCACGCCGACGTTCATGTGGCCGCTCAAGACCCCACCGCCTGCACAACGAACGCAGCGAGCGAACCAACCGCGCCGACAGCACCGACCACGACCGGGACAGCATCCCAACGACGAGCACGACGCTGACCGGCGGTCAACGGGTACCGCTCCTGAGCCGGACGACGCATCATCCTGGCGCTCATCGCACGACCCCGATCAGGAGACCCAGGAGGACGGCGAACGGCGAGCCGCACACCGACCACGAGGC
>JAGQSS010000262.1:0-2761 GCA_020439405.1 Ilumatobacter sp.
GACACCGAGGTTGCTGAACTGGCTGATGCGGGCCATCACGGTCGGGTAGGCGGCGTCGTCGCCCAACGCGGTGAGTTCGTCGTGGATCATCGCCTCCCACGTCCCGCTCGCCAGTGCGTCGTGGACGGCCCACAGGACCGAGCCCAGCAGGAGGCCTTCGTAGGTCGGCCAGACCAACCACGTCGCGATGCCGATCGCCCGGATCGAGAACGCGACGGCGAGGAGCCGTCGGCGGTCGACGCGGTCGGCGAGCGCCCCGCTCGGGATCTCGAACGCGAGCGCGATGAGGGCCCAGGCGAGGAACGCCGTCGAGATCTGGCCGGTGGACACGTCGTTGTCGTTGAACCACAACGTCCAGACCGCGTACACCGGCCCGAACTCGTCGATGAACGCCAGGGCGTACAACCGCCGCCGCAACCGCCCCGTCGTCATCGCCCCATTGTGGTCGTCGTCGGCACGGATGTGGTCAGACCAGGTCCGTGCCGCGTCGCTGTGGGATCAGGCGCCCGATGCACGGACCTGGTCTGACCACATCCGTGCAAGCGCCAGATGCACGGACATGAACCGACCACAATGCAGGCGTTGGTCTATTCGCGGGTGGCGGCGAACTCGACGACCCGGGGGAGGACGTCGGGGCCGGCTTTGGCGAGCGATCCGGCGTCGAACGGGGGCTGGGGGTCGTACTCGATCATGAGCTGGCTCGCCTCGGCCGCCGTGCGGTCGAACAGGATCTCCATCAACCGGAGTGCCATGTCGATGCCGGACGACACGCCGGCGGCGGTGATGATCCGTCGGTCGAGGTGCTCGACGACCCGGTCGGCGACCGGCGTCGCGCCCGTCTGCTCGAGCGCGTCGTAGGCGCTCCAGTGCGTCGTCGCGGTCAACCCGTCGAGCAACCCGGCGGCGCCGAGGACGAGCGAGCCGGTGCAGACCGATGTCGTGAAGCGAGTGGTCTCGTGGGCGGTGCGCACCCACTCCAGCACCCGGTCGTCGTGGACGAGTGGCCGGGTTCCGATCCCGCCCGGGAACACGACGACGTCGGGATGCGGGACCTCCTCGAAGGTGGCGTCGCGGGTGACGCCGAGGAAGCCGTTCTCCGAACGGACCTCGCCGCGCTCGTGGCCGACGAAGACGACGTCGATGTCGGGCGTGCGTTGGAGGACGTCGTACGGACCGATGCCGTCGAGTGCGGTGAACTTCGGAAACAGGGGGATGACGACTTGGAGTGCCATGTCGGGGCCTTTCGTGTGCAGGGTGGGAGAGGTCAGCGGGCGACGCGGAAGCGCTGCCGGTACTGGTCGGGGCTGGCGCCGAGGCGGCGGCCGAACGTCCGGCGCATCGTCTCGGCGGTGCCGAAGCCGCAGTCGCGAGCGATCACGTCGACGGTGTCGCTCGTCGTCTCGAGGGCCCGCTTGGCGGCTTCGAGGCGGACCGATGCGACGTAGCGGGCCGGACTCGTCCCGACCTCGTCGGTGGAGCGGCGGACGAAGTGGCGTTCGCTCATGCCGACGCGCTCGGCGAGGCGGCCGATGCGATGGTCGTCACCGGGCGCGGCGTCGATCGCGTTCTGTGCCGTGCGGATGGGACCCGGGTCGGCGCGTTCCGACCAGACGGGCGTCGCGAACTGTGTCTGGCCGCCCGGTCGCCGGAGGAACATGACGAGCCAGCGGGCGACGGTCTGCGCGATGTCGGCGCCGTGGTCGTGTTCGACGATCGCGAGGGCGAGGTCGATGCCGGCCGTGACGCCGGCCGACGACCAGACCCGCCCGTCGTGGACGTAGATCGGGTCGGCGTCGACGTCGAGGTCGGGGAAGCGTGCTCGGAGCGCGTCGGCGCGGGCCCAGTGCGTGCTGACGCGCACGTCGTCGAGGAGGCCGGCGGCGGCGGCGACGAACGTCCCGGTGCACACCGTCACGACCCGGTCGGCCGAGTCGGCCAGTCGCCGGACGGTGCCGACGACATCGCCGTCGTCGGCGACGCGCGGGGCGCCGAGGCCGCCCGGTACGACGATCGTGTCGGTGTCGTCGATCGTCCGGGCGTCGATCGTGTTGATCGAGAGATGGCTCTCGGTCTCGATGGCGCCGCCGAGTGCGCTGACGACGACGGTCTCGTACGTCGGCCGGTCGGGCCGCTCGTGTCGGAGGACCGAGTTCGCGCCGCTGAACACCTCGAGGGGCCCGACGAGATCGAGCCCCTGGATCCCGTCGTACGCGACGAGCACGACCCGGTGCGCTCGGGCGGTGTGGCGGTTCGACGTCATGGCGACCACTCTGGTCGTCGCCCGTGATGGCGTCAATGACACGTGTCCAACGATTCACGCCATGGTGAGCGATTCGTGGCCGACCGGCCCCGACCGGCGCGAGGTGCCGGGTCGGCGCCGCACCCGGTACCGTTCCCGACGTGGACGTACGGATTGGTGTGACGCAGGCTCCTCGTGAGATCACGGTCGAGATGGCCGACGACGAACGCGACGATCTCAAGGCCAAGGTCGAGGCAGCCCTCTCGGGTGCGACCGACGTCCTCTGGATCACCGACAAGCGCGGCCGCGACGTCGGCGTGCCGGCGGCCAAGATCGCCTACGTCGAGGTCGGCTCGGCCGACGGCGACCGCCGCATCGGCTTCGGCGGCTGACCGAGGCCATGCCCACTCGGGTCGAGGGCTCGCTCCTCGACCGCCGACTCGTCTTCGTCACCGGGAAAGGTGGCGTCGGGAAGACCTCCACCGCGGCGGCACTCGCCGAACTCGCGGCCCGCAGCGGACG
>JAGQSS010000262.1:2860-5244 GCA_020439405.1 Ilumatobacter sp.
CGCACTCGCCGACGCGCTCGGTGCCTCGCAGCTCCGGTTCGAGCCGATCGAGATCGAACCGAACCTGTTCGCGATGGCGATGAACACCGAGGACTCGTTGCGCGAGTACCTGCGGCTCTTCGTCAAGGTGCCGCTGATCGGCAAGATCGGTCCGCTCGCCCGGACGTTCGACTTCGTCGCCGACGCCGCGCCCGGCGTCAAGGAGATCCTCGCCGTCGGGAAGATCTGTCACGAGGTCCGGATCCGCAGCTACGACCTCGTCGTCGTCGACGCGGAGGCGACCGGCCACATCGTCGCCCAGATCGGGGCGCCCAAGGTGATCCGCGATCTGGTGCAGGTCGGGATGGTCCGCGATCAGACCGACTGGATGCTCGACCTGTTGCACGATCCGGACGTCACCGGTGTCGCCGTGGTGACCACGCCGGAGGAGATGCCCGTCAGCGAGACGCTCGAACTCGTCGGTCGCCTCGAGCACGAGACCGGTGTCGCGCCCACGACGATCGTCGCGAACCGCGTCCTCGAGCCGTGGTTCGCCGACGAGGCGGCGTGCTCGATCGCCGCCGACGTCGCCGACCGGCGCGACGTCCTGGTCGCCGAACTCGGCCGCGGTGTCGGCGCCGTGCTCGATGCGGCGCGTGTGGCCGAGGCCCGACGTCGCATCGGCGACGAGCACCTGGCCCGCCTGGCCGATGGGGTCGATGTCCCGATCGTGACCGTGCCCGAACTCTTCACCCGTGCGACCGGCCGGCGCGTCGTCACCCTGCTCGCCGATTCGTTGGACGGGCGCGTCTGATGGCGGCCGACCTCGTCGCCCTGCTGAGTGCGAAGGAGATGGTGCTCGTCTGCGGGTCGGGCGGGGTCGGCAAGACCACGACCGCGGCAGCGATGGGCGTCGCCGCCGCCGTCAACACGAAGGGCCGTGTCCTGGTCCTCACGATCGACCCCGCGCGGCGGCTCGCCGACGCGCTGGGGATCGGCGCACTCGGCAACGAGGCGACCCGCGTGCCCGACGACGCCTTCGCCGACGCCGGCGTCGAGCCACGCGGTGAACTCTGGGCCGCCATGCTCGACACGAAGGCCGGCTGGGACGAACTGATCCGCCGTCACGCCCCCGATGCGAAAGTGCGCGAGTCGGTCCTCGCGAACCCGCTCTACCAGAACATCACGAGCCGCTTCGTGCACAGCCACGACTACCTCGCGATGGAGCGGCTGCACGAGCTGCACACGTCGGGCGAGTACGACCTGATCATCGTCGACACGCCGCCGTCCCGGAACGCGATCGCGTTCCTCGACGCACCCGGACGGATGAAGGAGTTCTTCGGATCGAAGCTCCTCAAGTGGCTCACGGTGCCGTATCGGTCGCGGCTGTTCACGATGGCCTCGAAGCCGTTCTACCAAGTCGCCGACCGCGTCCTCGGCAGCCGGTTCCTGCAGGACATCGCCGAGTTCTTCATCCTGTTCCAGGCGATGGAGCGGGGGTTCGTCCGTCATGCCACCGAGGTCGAGAAGATCCTGAGCGACCCACGCACGACGTTCGTCGTCGTGTCGACGCTCGAGGCCGCGCCGACACACGAGGCCACCTACCTCGCCCGCGCGCTCGGCCGCCGCGACCTGCACCTCGGCGCGATCGTCGCCAACCGGGTCTTGCCGAAGAGCTTCACCACCAAGTCGGCCAAGACGGCGGCCCGCAAGCTCGTCAAGCGGTCGGGCGAGATCGCCGACCTGCTGGCGCTCGACGCCGACCCCGACGCCGTCGCCGACGTGGTCGGCGAGATGGGGCGGCGCTTCGACGACGTGGCGGTCGTCGCGAAACGCGAGACCGAACGACAGTCCGAACTCTCGTCGATGGCATCCTTGCTCGTCCCCGTCCCCGTGCTCGATCGTGATGTCGACGATCTGGCCGACCTCGTCGAACTCACCAGGAGCTTCGGATCGTGAACCTCGACCACCTGCCCCAGCCCGCCGACAAACGGATCGCCGTGCGCGTCACTCGCGATGCGTTGCGCCAGATCCGCGGCGGCAGCCCCTGGCTCTACGACGGATCGATCGAGTCGATCAGTCACGAGGGCGCACCCGGCGACCTCGCCGTCGTCTTCGACCACGATCGCAAGTTCGCCGCGATCGGCCTGTACGACCCGTCGTCACCGATCCGCGTGAAGATCCTGCACCAGGGTGCGCCGCGTCCGATCGACGCCGACTTCTGGCGCGAACGGGTCGCCGCTGCGCTCGACCGCCGGAGCGGTCTCGCGGACGATCCCGAGACCAACGCGTACCGACTCGTGCACGGCGAGAACGACGGGCTGCCCGGGCTGGTCGTCGATCGGTACGCCGGCACGCTCGTCGTCAAGCTGTACACGCCGGCGTGGTTCGCGCACCTCGGCGCC
>JAGQSS010000263.1 GCA_020439405.1 Ilumatobacter sp.
GCTGGTGGTCGTCGTGGTGCTCGTGGCCGGGGGAACGGTCGTCGTCGTGGTCGTCACGGTGGCGGCCTCGGTCGTCGATGACACCGGTGAGGACGACGCCTCGCTCGTCGAGGTGGTCTCGGCGATCGGGTCGACCGACTCGTCGTCGGCGGAGGGCAGGGTGGCGGAGCAGCCGGACAATGCCACGACGGCGACACAGAGCGCGGCCACACGGGGGGTGGTCATCCACATGACGGTACCGGTGCCGAGCCCGCGGGCGGTGGCGCCTGGGATGTGACCATTCCCCCTAGGGCACGGCGCGGGGCGGGGCTACCGTGGACCTCGATGCGGCCGGACCTCGCTGCCCCTCGCCGATCATCGGCGGACCCGACCCGTCATCACCCCTGCCCGGAACGAGGACGACCGTGATCGCCGGATGGCGCTGTGCGGTGTGCGGCACCACCGTCGACATCGCGCAGCCGTTCGCGTGGCGATGCCCGCGGGCGACCGCCGACGATCCGTATCACGTCCTGCACGTGCTCGAGGTCGACGCCGGGTACGACCTCACCGACGACCTCCACGGCGATGCGTCGAACCCGTTCCTGCGATACGGCCCCCGGCTCGCCTGGTGGGCCTTCGCCCGCGCCAACGGCATGACGTCCGACGCGTGCGTCGCACTGACCCGAGAGCTGGCCGGCGACTTCACGGTGACGCCGTTCGATCGATCCGACCCGCTCTCACGCGAGGTCGGCGCCGACGTGTGGGTCAAGGACGAAACCGGCAACGTCGCCGGCTCGCACAAAGCACGACACCTCGTGACGATCCTGCTCCACCTGCGTGCCGCCGAGCTGCTCAAGATGCTCAAGAAGCGCCCCCCGCTGGCGATCGCCTCGTGCGGCAACGCCGCGATCGCGGCGGCGACGCTGGCCGCTCGACTCGAGTGGCCGCTCGACGTGTACGTCCCGACCTGGATGGACGACGTCGTCGGCGACCGACTCGGCGAACTGGGCGCACGGATCCATCGGTGCGAACGACGCAGCGGCGACCCGGCCGGCGACCCGGCGATGCTGCGGTTCCGTGAAGCGCGCGACCGTGGTGCGATTCCGTTCACCGTGCAGGGCCCCGAGAACGCGTCCTGCCTCGACGGCGGACGCACGCTCGGCTGGGAGATCGCCGATCAGGCGGCCGCAGCCGGGATCGGGCTCGACCGTGCCGTCGTCCAGGTCGGTGGCGGCGCCTTGGCCGCATGCGTGGGCGACGCGCTGGGCCGAACGGTGCGACTCGACACCGTCCAAGCGGAGGGGTGCGCCCCGCTCGCCGACGCGTGGGATCGTGCGACCGCGGTCGATCAGCCCCACCGCTATTGGTCGCAGGTGATGAAACCGTGGCCCGAACCGCGTTCGGCCGCCGACGGCATCCTCGACGACGAGACGTACGACTGGATCGCCGACTTCCGGGCGATGGTCGAGTCAGGCGGTCGACCCGTCGTGGCCGCCGAATCCGACATCGTGCGTGCCCACGAACTCGCCAGAGCCGCCGGCTACGACGTGAGCGCCACCGGATCCGCCGGACTGGCAGGCGTCCTCACCATCGCCGACCGGCTGCATGCACACGAGCGGGTCGCGGTCATCATGTCGGGCGTCGAGCGCTGATCCGATTCCCCGACGCGGCGTCCGTTTCGTCGCCGTTGGTTCGTCGGTGGCACGCTGGGCGGCCATGACCCACTCCGACGTCGTCGGCTTCGACCCGTCCGTGATCGAACGGTGGCTCCCTACCGCCACCGACGTCGCCGCACCCTTCACCTGGGAGCGCCTGCCGGGCGGTCACTCGAACCTCACCTACCTCATCACCGACGCCAACGGGCGCGAGCTCGTGATCCGGCGGCCACCGCAGGGCGAACTGTTGCCGAAGGCCCACGACATGTGGCGCGAATACCGCATCATCGACGGCCTGTGGCCGACGTCGGTGCCGGTCGCCGAGCCGATCGCGTACGTCGACGACCGCGACCTGTGTGAGGTCCACTTCTACGTCATGGGCAAGGTCGAGGGTGCGGCGCTGTACTCGGGGACCGAGGTCCGCAACTGGCTGCCGGAGGCGGCCCGTGCGACCGCGGGGGAGTCGTTCGTCGACACACTCGCCGCGCTGCACTCGATCGAACCGGGCGACGTCGGCCTGGCCGAGCTCGGTCGCCCCGACGGCTACGTCGCACGCCAACTCAAGACGTGGTACGGGTCGTGGACGGCCTCGGTCGGGTTCGCCGAGTTCGACGACCCCCGGGCGCACGAACTGCACGACTTGTTGCAGGCCCGATTGCCCGAGCAGGGACCGGCGCGCGTCGTGCACGGCGACTTCGGGCCGCACAACTGCATGTTCTCCGCGTCGGGCACCGTCACCGCGGTCCTCGACTGGGAGATCGCGACCCTGGGCGATCCGCTGGCCGACTTCGCCTACTCGATCAACGCGTGGATCGAGCCGGGCGACGACGGCGTGTACGGCGCCGACCCGCCGACGGCGCTGCCCGGGTTCCCCAGCCGCGACGAATTGATCGCTCGGTACGAGGCGGCGACGGGAGCCGACCTCTCCGACCTCGACTACTACCGGGCCTTCAACTCCTGGAAGACGGCGTGCATCCTCCACGGCGTGTATGCCCGATACCGCGCCGGCCAGAAGAGCGCCGAGGGGGTCGACCTCGACGTCCTCTTCGCCCGCATCGGCTTGGCGCTCGACGCCGCCGCCGAACGCGCCGCCGAACTCGACTGACGAACCAGCCGCTCGCGCTGCACGATCGGGCAGAGTTCGGGACGGTCGGGCCAATCCGGTGGCCCTCCCTCGGCGGCTGCCGTACCGTTGACGTGTGGCACCGGGCCGACGTTCGCGGGGCGGCAACGCCGGAAGGCGTGCGCGTGCGCGCCTCGGCGTCCTGGCCGTCGCCGTCGCCGGGCTCGCGACCGTCGCCGTCGCCGATCGTCCCGACCCGGTCGAGGCACAGAACCCGTTCGTGCCGGCCGAACTCGCCTCCTACGAGCCGTCGGGTTCGCCGTTGTTCACCGACGCGCGGAACCTGGCGATCAGCGGACTCGGCAACGTCGTCTCGTACGAGTACGCGCCGAACAACACGAACAGTCCGCTGATTCGGGTGCGGACCGACCCGTCCGTCGCCGTCCCCGACCCGAGCGTCGGCACGAATCACGGACTGAGCGACAACGGATGCGTGATCGCGTACACCGGCCCGACGATCGTGCTCGGCGAGTTCCCGGCTCGCACCATGGTCCGCTTCGACCGGTGTGGCGGCGGTGCCACGGGGCTCGGCTTCTACTACTCCCGCCAGCGCGGCCGCGCCGCGGTCGACGCCGACGGTTCGGTCATCGCCTTCCCGGGCCAAGGCGGCATCGACGTGTTCACGATGTCGGGGACGACCGTCGTCGGCACGGCCTCGATCCCGGCGCCCGTGCAGGGGTGGACGGTCTCGGAGGCCGCCATCTCCGACAACGGAGCCACCATGGCCGTCATCGCCGGCCCCGACTCGAACAACGACGGCTTCCTCGAGTCGTCGAGCCTCTACATCCTCGATGTCGCATCACGCGGGTACCAGGGCATCGCCACGACGGCCAACGGCGTGTCGATGTCGGGTGACGGCACGCTCGTCGCCTACCGCAACTACGGGAACGGCCAGATCACCGTGCTCGATCGCAGCGCGAACCAGAACCGTCCCGTGGCCGCGGCGTCCGGAGCGTTCATCAGCAACGACGGCCGCTACCTGGCGATCCGACTCTTCGCCGGCGACAACAGCTACGCCTTCGTCACGCGGTCGAGCGACCGCTGGGTGTCGGCGAACACGGCCGAGCTGATGAGCTACACGCTCCCCGGCATCAACTCGTTCGTGACCGCCGCCGAGCCGGTGATCTCCGAGTACGGCCGGTGGGTCGGCTGGATCTCTCCGAACCCGTACCTCTACGTCGACCAGCCGCCCTCGATCGGCCGGTTCCAGCAGCGGCAAGCGCTCGTGCGCGAGCGTCGACCCGTCTTGTCGGTCCAGCCGATCGACTACGGCACCGTGCCGGGACCGACCGACCGGACCAGCGTCGTCACGAACACGGGGCCGTCGGGCTGGGTGGTCACGTCGATCGAGACGACCGGCCCGTTCCAAGTGCGGTCGGAGAGCTGTCCCGACGTGCTCCACCCGGGCCAGAGCTGTGAGGTGGTCGTCCGCTACCTCGCCCAGACGGCGGGAGCCGCCAACGGCGAACTGCTGGTCCGCGACAACTCGTACCCGGGTGTGCCGTTGGTCGCCAGCGGTCGATTGGTCGGGAGTTTCCAGCCGGGCGTCGTCGTCACGACGACGACGATCCCACCGGGCAGCGGTGTCGTCACCACCACCACGACGCTCGCGAGTTCGGGTCTGTCCATCACGCCGAATCCGGTGATCTTCGACGACGCGGTCGTCGGTCAGGCCGCCCCCACCAGGGAAGCGACGGTCACCAACACCGGTGGTGTGTCCGTGACCGTGCAGTCGGTCGGTATCGCCGGCGTCGCGACCGCCGACTACGCGGTGGTTGACGACGGCTGCACCGACGAGACACTGGCGCCGGGCGCCACGTGCGCGCTCGAGTTGCAGTTCAGGCCCACGGCGGCGGGCGGACGGTCCGCGACGGTCTCCGTCACCGGCTCCAGTTCGACGTTCGCATCGGCCGGTCTGCGCGGGACGGGTCGGTACGACGCCGTCCTGGAGGTGCTGCCCGAGGTCGCGGCAGGGGGCCAGGTCGTCACGGTCGCGGGGTCGGGCTACCCCGCGTCGGCGGCTGTCCAGGTGACGCTCGCCGGGTCGCCGCCCCAGACGGCGACGACCGACGGCGCGGGTGCGTTCCAGCTGCAATGGCTCATCCTCGACGGTACGCCGCAGGGGACGGTCGAGGCCGACGACGTCTCGACGACCGAGTACGACGCCGAGCCGGTCGATCTCACGATCGTCCCGTCGCCGATGCGTCCCCAGGGCAACCTGGCATCCCTCGATCGAGCCATCCGCAACCACGTCTCCCGCTGACCCCGGGTCGGGTGTCGGACGGGACGGCGACGGAGTCGACGTTCCGAGAGATCACCCGACCCGAGGAACCGGAGTCGGGTGATCTCCGGAAACGTCTCGGCTGCGCCTCCCCGTTCCCTGCGACACCCGACCCGACGGATCCAGCCCGGGTCAGGTGTCGGAGGTGACGCCGAGGAACGAGTTCGCGTCGGGTCAGGTGTCGGAGGTG
>JAGQSS010000264.1 GCA_020439405.1 Ilumatobacter sp.
TGGCACCGCGTGCGGTCGAGGAGACGATGCGGTACCTCGGCACCGTGCGCGGCACCGTCCGGATCGCGAGCGAGGACATCGAGTACCGCGACGTGCTGTTCCCGAAGGGCACCGTCATGGCGGCGTCGCTGAGCGCCGCCAACCGTGACGACTCGACGTTCCGCGATCCGTTCACGTTCGACATCACCCGCGAACCCGCCGACAAGCCGCAGCTCACCTTCGGGTCGGGCATCCACTACTGCCTCGGCGCGGCGCTCGCCCGCGCCGAACAGCAAGAGGCACTCACGATCATGGCCGAGCGGATGCCGAATCTACGTCTCGACGGCGACGTCGAGTGGAAGCCGAACTCGTTCGGCATCTGGGGCCCGGCGTCGCTCCCCGTCGCCTTCGGCTGACGCGAAACCCACCCGGCCCGCCGCACTCGCCCGCGGTACGGTGCCGACGTCCCTGACACGACGAGCCGGAGGAGGTCGACGCACATGACGGTCATTGCGCACTCCCTCCTCGGCCGCGTTCGTCGAGCAACCACGGGCTGACCCGGCTCCACGCCGCCTGCCCTCGCTCCGAGCGGCCGAACGTCCATCGTTCCGCCACGCATCAGGAGCACAACCATGCGACCCATTCCCGACTGGCTCGTCGTCGAGTCCGTCTCCGACTCCGACATCGGTGTCGTCACCTCGGGCAAGGAAGCCCAGATCGACCTCGTCGAGCGCACCGGCCCCGACGGCCGCACTTGCCTCGTCGCCCGCAAGCGCTACCTCCCCCGGGAGGTCCACAACAAGGGCGAACTGGAGGCGCTCGGCTTCCAACGCGCCTCGACCTTCCGCCACGACGTCCGGTACCGGGAGGGCCGGCAGTTCCGCAAGAGCCGCGACCGACGCGCCGTCGAGCGGATGACCACGTACGGCAAGCACCTGCTGCAGGACCGCTGGACCGGCCACGAGTACGACGTGATGTCGTCGCTGTGGGAGGCCGGTCTGACCGTGCCGTACCCGATCGGCTACTCGACCGACGTCCTCGAGCTCGAGTTCGTCGGCGATCGCTCCGGTGCGGCGCCACAACTCCGCTCCGCGCGGCTCGACCGAGCGGGTCTCGCCCGTGCGTTCGAGCAGCTCGTCGACGGTCTGACCGTCATCGTCGCCGCCGGGTGGGCACACGGCGACCTCTCGGCCTACAACCTCCTGTGATGGGACGACCGGCTGTGGTTCATCGACTTCCCGCAGGCCGTCGACATCGCCGCCAACCCGATGGGCATCGACTTCCTCCACCGCGACGTCGTCAACGTGTGCGACTGGTTCACCAAACGAGGCATCGACACCGACGCCGAGGCCCTGTTCGCCGAGCTCCTGGCGGTCATGTGACCGGGCCGGTCACCAGTCGTTGCGGGTCGGCTTGCGCCGCAGCTTCTTTGTTTCGCCGCGCCGCTTCGTGGCGTCGACCCGTCGGCGCTTCGACCCCTTCGTCGGCTTGGTGGCCTTGCGCGGGCGTTCGACGTGGAGCGCCGAACGGAGACGGTCGGCCAGACGCTGTTCGGCGAGATCGCGGTTGCGGAGCTGGCTGCGCTCGTCGTCGGCCGAGATGCGGACCTCCGGGCCGAGCTTGCCGACGACGCGCGCTCGCTGGCTCTCGCTGAACGCCGATGACGATTCGACGTCGAACCGCAGATCGACGCGCGTCGCGTTCTTGTTCGCGTGTTGGCCGCCCGGCCCACCGGACGCGCTGAACGAGACCTCGAGTTCGCGGCGCGGGATGCGCACCGAACGGGTGACGACCAGATCGTCGCTCATGGGTCCAGCCTGCCACGCTGTGGTCCATGGCTGATCTCAAGTTGGGTCTTTCCACCGGCTACTGGTCGTCGGGTCCGCCCGCCGGCGCCGCCGAGGCGGTGCTCGAAGCCGACAAGCTGGGCTTCGATTCGGTGTGGACCGCCGAGGCGTACGGGTCCGATGCGCTGACGCCACTCGCATGGTGGGGGTCGCAGACCCAGAACATCCGACTCGGCACCTCGATCGTCCAGATGTCGGCGCGCACGCCCGCCGCCACGGCGATGTCGGCGATGACGATGGACCACCTCTCGGGCGGACGGTTCATCCTGGGCATCGGCGCATCCGGACCGCAGGTGGTCGAAGGCTGGTACGGCCAGCCGTACCCGCGCCCGCTCGAACGGACACGCGAGTACGTCCAGATCGTGCGCGACATCGTGCGTCGCGAGGCGCCCGTCGAGTTCCACGGCAAGCACTACGACCTGCCGTACACCGGCGACGACGGGCTCGGCATCGGCAAGGCGCTCAAGCCGACCGTGCACCCGTTCCGTCCGGAGATCCCGATCTGGCTCGGGGCCGAGGGACCGAAGAACGTGTCGCTCGCCGCCGAGATCGGCGACGGCTGGCTCCCACTGTTCTTCTCGCCGAAGGAAGACGCCTGGTACCGCGAGCGGCTGCAGGTCGGCTTCGACGCGAGCGGCGAGGCCGGCAAGGCCGACCGCTTCGAGGTCGCCTCGATGCTCACGGTCATCCCCGGCGACGACGCGGAGGAGTGCGCCAACCTGATGCGTCCGTTCATCGCGCTCTACGCCGGCGGCATGGGCGCCAAGGGCGCCAACTTCCACTTCGACGTGTTCGACCGCATGGGCTGGGGCGGCGTCGCCACCGAGATCCAGGAGCTCTACCTCCAGGGCAAGAAGAACGAGGCTGCCGCGCTCATCCCGCTCGAGATGGTCGAGGACGTCGCCCTCGTCGGCCCGCCCGACAAGATCAAGGACGAGATGGCCAAGTGGAAGGAGACGTGCCTCACCACGGTCCTCCTCTCCGCCCGCGCCGACCAGCTGGAGATGCTCGCCGACCTCATCAACGGCTGACCCGAATGGGGTCGGATATGTTTCGTCGGTCGCGACGAAACGTATCCGACCCCATTCAGTCGCGGTCTTGCCAGGTGCAGATGCAGGCTTCGTTGCCGTCGGCGTCGCCGAGGACCCACCAGGCCCTCGCCCGCGCGTCGCTGACGAGCGTGCCACCGGCGGCGAGCGCCGCAGCCACTCGCTGCTCGGCCACGTCGTGGGGCACGTTGATGTCGAAGTGGATGCGGTTGCGCTGCGACCGGCCGTCGTCCATCGGTTGGAACAAGATGGGCGGGCCGAAACCCGCCGGATCGTCCACGAACGCGTCGGGGTCGTCGCCGTAGCCGAGCACGGCCATCCAGAACGGCCGGATCCGGTCGGCATCGGCGGTGTCGATCGTCATCTCGAGCACCTGCACGCCCGCCGGTCGTGGCGTCGCCCCGGCCGCGGCGGCCAGGGTCGACACCGTGCGGGCGAGCGCGAGGTCGCGGGCCGTGACGCCGCCGGCGTCGTGCGACCACAGATCGACTCGTACCGCACCCGGCCATCGGAGGTGGAGCGCGGGATGGTGGTCGGCGGCCTCGGCTGCGTCGGCGATCGCGGCGATCAACGCGGCACCGTCGGGGAACGACGGGGCGACGAACTCCGCCCGGATCGAGCCGACCACGTACCGCCAGTCGGTGAGTGTCGGGTCGGCGGCGATGTCGGCGGGCGGGACGAGCTGGGCGGCCATGGCCCTAGTTCAGCAGGTCGTCGGTTCAGCAGGTCGTCAGTCGCAGCAGCTGTCGCGCCAGCCGCAGCCGGAGCACTTGAAGTGGGCGTGCTCGGGGAACAGGTCGCTGCCGCACATCGGGCACTCTGGGTAGGTCCCGAGCACCGAACGACACCCGCCGGTGGTGTCGGCCGCGGTCAGGACGGACGGGGCGGTGTCGTGGTGCTGTGACATGAGTCCACCACGATCGCGCGTTTCCCGTCCGTCGGTGGCGGATGGTCGCCAGTATCTTGACTGACGGGTCAATGGGCGCTTCCACCTCCACCGAGGCACCGCCTCGGCAACGTCACCGACCCGGCACCGCCCGGGCGGCACTCGCCTACCCGGCGTTCCGCACCCTGTTCATCGGCACTGCGCTGTCGAGCGTCGGCACGTGGATGCAGAACTTCACCCTGCCGGCGTACCTCGACTCCCGTACCGGTTCGGCCGGACTCGTCGGCCTGATGGTGTTCGCCCAGCTCGGGCCACTGCTGTTGCTGTCGATCCCGGCCGGCATCCTCGCCGATCGGATCAACCGCACCCGCCTCGTCATCGCGATGCAGACGACGATGCTCACCTTCTCGCTCGTGCTCGCGGCGCTGGTCGCGACCGACGCACCGCTGTGGACGCTGTTCGCCGCCCAGCTCGCGATCGGCATCGCCAACACCGTGAACGCACCAGCGTTCAGCGCGAGCATCCCGATGCTCGTCGACCGGGCCGACCTCCCGGGCGCGATCAGCCTCAACTCGGCGATGATCAACGGCAGCCGGATCCTCGGCCCGGCGTTCGCCGCATTGCTCGCCGCGCTCGGCGTGTCGATCTCGCAGCTGTTCCTCGTGAACTCGGCGACGTTCCTGTTCCTCATCATCCCGCTGTTCTTCGTGCCGCTCCCCCAGGTCGCCGGCAAGACGACCCAGCGCGGCTGGCGTCAGCTGTCGGCCGGGATCGACATCGTGCGGGGCCGACGGGTGCTGTCGCGGACGTTGTCGACGATGTTCCTGTTCTCGCTCGTGTGCCTCCCGTACGTCGGCCTGTTCCCCTCGGTCGCCCGTCTGAACTTCGGCCTCGACCCGGAGGGCAACGGCTACAAGCTGCTGTACATCGTGTGGGGCCTCGGCGCGTTCTTCGGGGCGCTCGCCGTCGGCACGTGGCTGTCACGGCGCGACACCCGACGCCTGATCCCGTTCGGGATGCTGCTGTTCGCCGGGTCGCTCGCTGCGTTCAGCCTGTTGTCGTCGCTGACGCTGGCACTGCCGATCGCGTTCGGTCTGGGGTTCGTGTACTTCATGACCGCCACGGCGATGGCGTCGGTCATGCAGCGGAACCTGGCCGACAACGAACGGGCGATGGCGATGCCGCTCTGGTTCATGGCCTTCGGTGGCACGGTGCCGGTCGGCAACCTGATCGCCGGACCGATCATGGACGCGATCGGAGCCCGCTGGGTGCTCGGCTTCGGCGCTGCGTTCGCGATCGTGCTCGCCTGGTGGTCGAACATGGCCAAGCTCGACGAGGACGACTTCCTCCCCGTCGAAGACGGCGGCGAACCCTTCGTCCCCGTCAACGCCAACCGCGCCTTCTAAGGGGTCGGACCAGATGGGGTCAGGCACCTTCTGGCCATCGAC
>JAGQSS010000265.1 GCA_020439405.1 Ilumatobacter sp.
CCTGCCGCGGTGATCGCGGCGGCGGTCGCTCGGGCCAGGGCCGACAACCCGGCGCGCGGGGTGGAGAACACCGGCGTGTCGGCGGCGGCCGCGGTGCCGGAGCCACTCGCCAGCTTCCGGCCGGTGAGGATCAGGCTGCGACCCTTGGCGGCGAGTCCGGCGAGCTGGGGCACCTCGGCGAGCGAGAAGCGGTCGGTGTCGGCGGCGTAGATGCTGCCGATCAGCGAGTCGACGAGGCGCTCGTGGACCTCGTCGCCGAGTCGGGCACGGATGAACTCACCGATCGAGTCCGGTTCGAGTGAGGTCGCCGGACGCAGGAAGTCGACCTGGTCGGTGTCGGGGACCGACCACTCGGGCAGCTGGTCGACGATGGCGTCGATCTGGGTCTGCTCGAGGGCGGTGCCCTCGGCGACCGGGGTCGATGGGTCGGTGTCGTCGCCGCCTGCGGTGCCGTCGCTCAGGCGGACGCCGAGTTCGACGTCGTCGCCGCTGTCGGTCGGCTGACCGTCGATGGTGACGATCGGGTCGTCGGGCGCCACGGTGACCGTCGGTCCGGGTGCCAGCGTCGTGTCGGAGGTGGCGTCGTCGTCACCGCCGCCCCAGCAGCCGGTGAGGATCACGGCAGCAGCGAGCATCCCGGCGATCGATCGCCGTCGGTTCGTGCTGCTGGCCATGGTCCACCTTTCCGTTCGCTCCCAGACTACGAACGTGCTGGTGGTTTGGACGTGGCGCGACGGCCAACAGTTCCCGTTCGGGTGGGATTTCTCGGGATCGGCTCGGTCAGGACATCGGCGCGAGGACGATCGGCGTCCAGCGCAGGATGTCGACCGGCTCGCAGGGGCCGGTGTCGCCGTCGGCGACCTTGGTGCCGATCACCTCGAACCGGACGAGGTGCCCGGTTCCGGCAGCGAGTCGTTCGACGGGGGTGTGGGTGAACTCGATCAGGTCGCCCTCGTAGGCGGGGCCGACGTGGTCGCAGCCGTCCCAGGCGACGATGTGCGCCAAGCCGGGGAGCATGCGCGTGAGCGACCCCTGGGCCAGCCCCTGGACGTGGCCGCCGTAGACGAGACGCCGACCGTTCGCCGTGAGGGTGACGTCGCGGTGGACCGCGGCCTGGTTGAACGTCAGCCGGGCGAGCGGCGCGGCCAGGTCGATGTGGTCGCGCAACGGGTCGGTCTTGCCGACGCCGTCGTCCCACGAGGTCGACGGCAGACGGGCGAGATCCCAGCCGGGCACGGCACCCGCAACGTCATCGAGAGGTGTCGGGTCGGAAGGGCCCGGGATGTCGTCGGCGTGGCCCGGTTGCCCGGGGCCGCGGCCACGGATGAGGGCGCACCGCTCGTACTCGACGACCGGGCCGTCGTCGGAGCTGGTGGTGATACCGAGCCACACCTTGCCGCGGAACTGGTCGCCCTTCGGCGCCGAGTCCTTCATGCCGAGCACGGTCGTCGTGGTCGTGAGGGTCTGGCCGACGAAGACCGGGCGGAGGACGCGCACCGACCGGTAGTAGAGGTTCGCGATCGCCTGACGGGTCGCCATGGTCGTCTGACCGATCGAGTACTGCAGCACGAGACCGGGGTTCGCGACACCGGCGGCGTTGCCGGTGACGGTCGTGGCGATCGAGCGGTCGGCGGCGAGCAGGTTCTGGTCGCCGGTGATCGCCCGGTAGATCGCGTTGTCGGCCTCGGTCAAGGTGATCGAGGGAAGTGGCGGGAGTGTGGCGCCGACGGAGAAGTCCTCGTACAGCGGGCCCAGCTGCGACGTGTCGAACATGGGCTCAATCGTGGCACCTCGCCCTCGCCCGCACCGCATCCACCCGGTACGGTGGACCGCGTGAGTGAGCAAGAACGCCCGTACGGCGGTGGCAGCAGCGACCCGGCCCTCAAGCGTGTCCGCACCAGGCACTTCCAGCGGGCCAAGGAGAACGGGATCAAGATCACCGGTCTCACCAGTTACGACACCCTGTCGGCCCAGATCTTCGACGAGGCCGGGATCGACTTCCTCCTCGTCGGCGACTCGGCCGGCAACACCGTCTTTGGGTACGACACGACGCTCCCCGTCACGATCGACGAGCTGATCCCGCTCACCCGAGCGGTGGCGCGGTCGGTCACCCGCGCCTTCGTGATCGCCGACCTGCCGTTCGGTTCGTACGAGAACGGCCCCGACGAGGCGCTCGCCTCGGCGATCCGGTTCATGAAGGAGACCGGATCGCACGCCGTCAAGCTCGAGGGCGGCGAGCGCAGCTACAAGCAGATCAAGCGGATCGTCAACGCCGGCATCCCGGTGATGGGCCACATCGGCTTCACGCCCCAGAGCGAGCACGGTCTGGGTGGCCACGTCATCCAGGGACGCGGCGAGGGTGCCGATCAGTTGCTCGCCGACGCCAAGGCGGTCGAGAAGGCCGGGGCGTTCGCCGTCGTCCTCGAGATGGTGCCGTCCGAGGCGGCGGCCCGGGTGACGGACGAGCTGAGCATCCCGACGATCTCGGTCGGTGCGGGTCCGTACTGCGACGGCCAGCTCATGGTCTGGAGCGACTGGGCCGGGTTCAACCGCGGCCGCATCCCGCGCTTCGTCAAGCAGTACGCCCAGATCGGCGAGACGCTGCTCGAAGCGGCGCGCGAGTACAAGCTCGACGTCGAACGCGGCGACTACCCGGCGCCCGAGAACGAGTACAAGGAATAGTCGGGTGGGGTTGGTCCCCACCATCGACCTCTCGTCGGCCGACGCACCCTCGGCGATCGACCGGGCGTGCCGCGAGGTGGGCTTCTTCCAGATCATCGGTCACGGCGTCGACCCGGCCGTCGAAGGCGCCGCATGGGACGCGGCCACCGAGTTCTTCCGACTCCCGCTCGACGACAAGCTGGCGGTCGCCATCCCGGACGGCGACGCGTACGGCTACGGCCCGTTCGCCGTCGAGCGGCTGGCGGCGAGCCGCGGTGAACGCACCCCTCCCGACTTGAAGGAGACCTTCTCGGTCGGCCCGTTCACCGAACCGCCGCCGGCCGTCCGCGACGATCCGTCGGCGGCGTTCGTGTTCTCGCCGAATCGTTGGCCGTCCGCACTCCCCGAACTCGAGACGGCGATGCGCTCTCACTACGACGCGATGGCGTCGCTGGTCGAACGGCTCATGTCGCTGATGGCGGTGGGGCTCGGCCTGCCACCCGACTTCTTCGTGCCATCGATCGATCGGCACACGTCGGCGTTGCGTGTCCTGCACTATCCCGACCTCTCCGGCCGGGGCATCGAGCCCGGCCAGCTCCGGGCCGGTGCGCACTCCGACTACGGCACGCTGACGCTGCTCCGCCAGGACGACGCACCGGGCGGCCTCGAGGTGCGTGGTGTCGATGGCGACTGGCACCCGGTGCCCGCCGTCGACGGTGCGTACGTCGTGAACGTCGGTGACGCGCTCGAACGGTGGACGAACGACGCGTGGCGCTCGACGATGCACCGGGTGGTCGTCCCGTCGGCCGACGTCGTCGGCAGCACCGAGCGCCAGTCGATGGCGTTCTTCCACAACGCCAACTGGGACGCTCGGATCGAGTGCGTTCCCACCTGCTTCGGACCGGGCCGACCGTGTCGGCACGAACCGATCACGGCGGGTCGACATCTGATGGACAAGTTCCGGAGCACCCAGTACTGATGGCGGACGTCGGGCGTCCGCCGGTACGCACCTTCAAACCCCGTCGCCGGCCGCTCACGACCGAACGGGCGGCCTCGATGGAACGGCTCGAGCCGGTCTGGTGCGTCGACGAGGTGGGCCCGACCCTCGATCCGGTGGCGGTGTTCGGTCGAGCGGCGCCGCTGATCGTCGACATCGGGATCGGGTTCGGCGACACGCTCACGACGATGGCGGCCGCCGAGCCGGACCACGATCTCATCGGCTGCGACGTCCACACACCGGGTATCGCGTCCACGCTGGCCCGCATCGAGTCGATGGGGCTGACGAACGTGCGGTTGCTGCACGGTGACGCGCTCGTCTTCCTCGATCGGGTCGCCCCGTCGTCGCTGGCGGGCATTCGCGTGTACTTCCCCGACCCGTGGCCGAAGGCCCGCCACCGCCATCGGCGTATGGCGAGCGAGGCCAACGTCGACCGATTCGTCGGCCTCCTCGCCGACGGCGGCACGCTGCACATCGCGACCGACATCGACGACTACGCCGCCCAGGCCCAGCGGGTCTGCGACGCGCACCCGGCGCTCGCCGGTGGCGTCGTCGACCGGCCCGACTGGCGTCCCGAGACCCGCTACGAACGCAAGGGGCTCGCTGCGGGGCGCACGCCGATCGACCTGCTGTACCGCAAGGTCGAGCCGGCCGGCCACGGGGTCGGCACGGCGCCGTTCTGACGGTGGGCGCGGCAGCGCCCCACGGGCTCGGCGGGTGACTGGCGTCGCTTGTGGTCAGCGAACGGACGGAGAGGAGGGAGCGTCAGCCGGGCTCGTGGGGCGTTGTCGTTGGGATCATCACACCACCCGACTCCTCAGGGACGTTCGGCGTTGGATCAAGACTGGTTCAAGACGTGACGGTCGCGTGCGCCTCGGCGAGGATGCGCCCGATCTCGTCCCACTCGACGTCGCCGGTGAGGAGCACGCCGATCCAGCCGCGCCCGCCGACGTACGGCGGTCGGAAGAACCGCTCGGGCTCGTCGTCGATCAGCTCCTGCTGCACACCGGGCGGCGCGGCGCAGACGAGGTGTGGTTCGGTCCGGTCGTGATGGCCGTCGGGTCGGACGGCGGCGAACTGCTTGCCGGCGAAGAACGAGGGAGCCCCGTGGCTCAGCTTCTCCGTGGTGCCGGGCAACGCAGCACAGATCCCGCGCACCTGTTCCACGAGATCGACGGTCGTTCCCACCTCGGCGAACCCACGCGCCTCACGCGAGCTTCTTGTACTTGATGCGGTGGGGCTGGTCGGGGTCTTCGCCGAGCACCTTGCGCTTGTAGTCCTCGTACTCGCTGAAGTTGCCCTCGAACCACCGGACCTGGCTGTCGCCCTCGAAGGCGAGCACGTGGGTGGCGATGCGGTCGAGGAACCAGCGGTCGTGAGTGACGACGAGGAGCGCGCCCGAGGTGCGCGACCAGCGCGTCTTCAGATGCTGCGCAAGCCACGCGATCGCCTCGACGTCGAGGTGGTTCGTCGGCTCGTCGAGGGCGAGCACATCCCAGTCCCCCGACAGCAGCCGCGCAAGCGCGACGCGGCGACGCTGGCCTCC
>JAGQSS010000266.1 GCA_020439405.1 Ilumatobacter sp.
GAACCGGACGCCACCGTCCATCTCGACCCGGTGCGGTGCATCGGGCGGGATGACCTGGTGCTCGCCGGCGACGATCTCGACGAGGCTGCCGTCGTCCTCCCACACGAATCGGAGGCACCCATCGCGGACGACCAATCGACCCCAGGTACCCGGCGCGACCCGATGGGCACGCTGGAGCCCACGCGGCACGGTGCACTCGTCGAAGTCGGCGGTCACCCGGATCAGCTCGGCGTTGTCGGGCAGTTCGAGCGTGTCCATCAGTCGCTCGCCCCTCGACCGGTGCGCAGCTCGCCCTCCACCAGCGTCCGCATCACGTGCTCGGGCTGGGCGCCGATCACCGTGTTGACGACCTCGCCGCGCCGCATGAACAGCATCATCGGGATGCTGCGCGCCTGATACCGCTGCGCCGTGGCGGGCGACTCGTCGACGTTCACCTTCACCACCTTGAGTCGTCCCGCGAAGTCGCGGCTCAGGCGTTCGAGGATCGGGGCGACCATCCGGCACGGGCCGCACCACGGCGCCCACAGGTCGACGACGACCAGCGCCGCGGTGTCGACGGCGGCGGCGAAGTCGGCATCGCCGGCGTCGACCAACCACGGGAGGTCGGCATGACACTTCGGGCAGCGCGGATGACCGCTCGCTCCGACGGGTACACGGTTCTTCGTGCCGCACGACGGGCACGCCACGACAGGGCTTCCCATAGGGGGCAGCGTACGCGTCTCCCGCCGGCCGGATCAGGGCCGGAGGACACAAGGGGTCGGATACGTTTCGTCGGGACCGACGAAACGTATCCGACCCCTTCGTCGACCCCTTCGTCAGCGGGGTTCGAGGACGATGACGGGGATCTCGCGGTCGCCGGCGGACTCCTCGTAGCCGGCGAAGGTCGGGATGTTCGCCTTCTGGGTCTCCCAGATCCGGGTGCGCTCGTCACCGTCGGCGACCCGGGCCGTCACGTCGACGGTCTCGGTGCCGATCTCGATCGAGACGTCGGGGCCGGCCGTGAGGTTGTAGTACCAGTCGGGGTGCGTCGGGGCACCCGCCTTCGAGGCGAAGATCGCCCACGCACCGTCGAGCTGCTGGTACGCCAGCGGGTTCAGACGTTCCTGCCCCGACTTGCGACCCGTCGAGTGCAGGATCAGCATCGGCATGCCCTCGAACATCCCGCCGACCTTGCCGTCGTTCGCTCGAAACTCGTCGATGATCTGCTGGTTCCAGTCGTTCGTGTCGCTCATGCTCGTCGCCAACCGGCGGTGCACCCGTTGCATTCCGGGCGGGCACCGCCCCGACCGACACACTGTCCTCGGCCCGTGTGGAACGATGGTCGGCGCATGAACGAACTGCACTGGTGGACCGCCTACGGGTTGGCCGACGCGATCCGCGGTCGCGAGGTGTCGGCGCGGGAGGCGCTCGAACACATGGTGCGTCGCGTCGAGACCCTCGACGGTGCGATCAACGCCGTCGTCCGCCTCGACCTCGACCGTGCCCGAGCCGACGCGGCGGCCGCCGACGAGGCGATCACGCGCGGTGACGAGCTCGGCCCGCTGCACGGCGTGCCGATCACGATCAAGGATTCGTTCATGACCGAGGGGTGCATCACCACCTCGGGCGCACCGCAACTGGCCGACTTCGTCCCCGACCACGACGCCTGGCCGGTCGCCCGGCTCCGCGAGGCCGGGGCGATCGTCTACGGCAAGACGAACCTGCCGATCTTCGCCGGCGACATCCAGAGCTACAACGAGGTCTACGGCACGACGAACAACCCCCACGATCTCACCCGCACCTGCGGCGGGTCGTCGGGGGGATCGGCCGCCGCGCTGGCGATGGGATTCACGCCGATCGAGGTCGGCTCCGACATCGGCGGTTCGATCCGGGTCCCCGCCCACTACTGCGGCGTGAAGGGACACAAGCCGAGCTACGGCATCGTGCCGGCCCACGGCCAGATCCCGGGGATGCCCGGCACGCTCACACAGGCCGACCTCGCCGTCGCCGGACCGATGGCCCGTTCGGCGCGCGACATGGAACTGATGCTCCAGTTGATGTCCGGCCCCGACCGGTGGCAGCAACCGGGTTGGCGGCTCGAACTGCCGGAGCGGCCGATCGACGACTTCCCGCAGCTCCGCATCGCTGCCTGGCTCGACGACCCGTACTGCCCCGTCGACGCGTCGACACGACGGGTGATGGACGACCTGGTGACGTCGATCGAGGCGGCGGGTGGTCGGGTCGACACCGAGGCACGGCCCGGCTTCACGCTCGAGAAGGCCGACCGGGTCTTCAAGGCGTTGCTGTTCGCCGCCCTGTCCGGCGAGTACTCGTACGAGCAACTCGACCGCTACGCGTCGCTCGACGGCGACACCCCTGCCGACGTGGCCCGCCGGTCGGCTGCACAGCGACACCGCGAATGGCTCGCGAACAACGAGCGCCGCCTCCAGTTGCGCGACCGGTGGCGGGAGTTCTTCGAGTCGTACGACATCATCCTGATGCCGGTGCAACCCCGCGGCGCGATCCCCCACGATCACAGCGAACCGCAGTGGGCACGCACGATCGAGATCGACGGGGTCGAGCGACCGTACCTCGACCTGTTCGGATGGACGGGTCCGGCCGGCGCGGGCATGCTCCCGTCGACGGTGGTGCCGGCGGGCATGGGCGACGACGGCCTGCCGATCGGCGTGCAGGTCATCGGCCCGTATCTGCACGACATCACGACGATCCGTGCGGCGCGCCTGATCTCGAAGCTGTGCGGCGGTCCGCCCCGCCCGGCGCTCGCCGTCTGAGTCGGGTCGAGAGCGTCGTCGTCAGCCGACCGGCGTCCGCTCGGTCGCGAGACCGGCGGCGAGGGCGGCGATCATCCCGTCGGTGAACGCGATCATCGACGGCGCTTCGGGCCGCATCGCCTCGGCACCGTGGTACATGCCCGGTACCACGTCGAGCTGCACCGGCACACCGGCCGCCTCGAGACGACCCGCGTACTCGACGCACTCGTCGTGGAACAGGTCGACGTCGCCGACGCCGATCCACGCCGCCGGCAAGCCCGAGACGTCGTCGCGTCGAGCCGCCGATGCGTAGCGACGGCCCTCGTACTCGCGGGGCGGGTGGTTGAGGTAGGCCGTCCACGCGAACCGGTTGGAGGTGTTCGTCCAGAACAAGGCGTCGACGTCGCGCATCGAGGTGCGGTCGTCGAGCATCGGGTACTTCAGCAGCTGGAAGCAGACGGGGAGATCACCACGGTCGTGCGCGACCTGGGCGACACACGCCGCCAGACCGCCGCCCGCCGAGTCGCCGCCGACCGCCACACGCGACCGGTCGACCCCGAGGTCGTCGGCCTGCTCGTGCAGCCACTCCAACGCACGGACGCAGTCGTCGAGCCCGGCGGGGAACGGGTCTTCGGGGGCGAGGCGGTAGTCGACGCTGACGACGACGATCGACAGCTCCTTCGCGATCCGGCTCGCGATCGCGTGGCCGACCTCGGCGCGGCCCATGATCAATCCACCGCCGTGGATCCAGAGCAGGGCGCCCGACGGACGGGTCCGCCCGACCGGTTCGTAGACGAGGGTTCGCACCGGCGGCTGACCGTCGGCGGCGGGCACCGACTCGACGCGGACGTCGACGCCGTCGGCGACCATGCCGGACGCCTGCTTGGCGACCGCGTCGATCAGGCGCCGCCCGGTGCGCAGGCTCGACTCGCTGTTCACCGACATCGGGACGTACAGCTGCGGGTGGCGCAACTCCGGAGCGACGACCGCCAGTCGCCGTTGGCGCCGTGCGACCGCCAGCCCGGCGAGCAGGGTGACGGTGGCGGTGATCAGGGTGAGTGGCAGCAGTCGCTTCATCGTGGGGGTCGCTCTCGTCGGTGGACGTATCGGAAGGGAACGTCCGACGCAGCGACCGTACCCCGACGGTCGCCGGCCCGAACCACGGAGCGGGGTTACTGTGCGCACGTGCACGATCGATCCGCTCGCGTCGCCGGGGCCGGCGCACTGTTCGCGACGGCGATCGTCACCGGCGCACTCGCCGGGTTCATCACCGCCGTCTTCATCTGGTGCTACGAGCACGGCATCGAGTTCATGTGGGGCGACGTGCCCGAAGCACTCGACGTCGCCCCCTACGGCTCGTGGTTCACGATCGCCGTCCCGGTCGTCGGCGGTCTGCTGGTCGGACTCATCCACCTGTGGATCGGCGACTACCCACGCCCCATGGAGGAGGCGATCGCCACCTGGCGGTCCGGTGGGCGTCTCCCGCCGAGCATCGCACCGAAGACGATGATCGCCGCGATCGTGATCCTCGTGCTCGGTGGTCCGGTCGGCTTCGAGGCGGCGATCATCGGTGTCGCCGGCGGCATGGCCGCGTTCGCCGCCGTTCGCATCCGCTCGATCGGCGGGCTGGTCCGCCAGGTCTGGGGCGCGGAACGGATCGAGTCGCTCCCCGAGCGCTACGAGAAGGCGCCGTACTGGGTGGCCGGCGTGACCAGCGTCGTCGCCTACCGCTGGATGCCGTTCGGTGGGATCGACATGGGATTCCGGTTCGACCGGTTCGACGGCGAATGGGGGATCGGTGACGCACTGACCGGCTTCCTCACCGCCGCCGTGCTCACGGTGCCGATCGTCCTCGTGATGTTGCTGGTGCGACGCGCGGAGGATTCGACGCGGTACCTGCGATCGCCGATCGTGTTCGGCGTACTCGGCGGCCTGGCGTTCGCGGTCCTCGCGCTCGGGAACGAGATCATCCTGTTCTCCGGACAGGCCCGCTTCCAGGACATGGCCCAGGAGAGCGACGGCGCGCTCCTGTACATCACGGTCGCCAAGATCCTCGCGCTGCTGATCGCGATGGCGTCGGGATGGCGCGGCGGGCCGATCTTCCCACTGTTCACGGCGGTCGGGGCCATTGCGATCGTGGCGGCCGACCTGGTCGGCGCGTCGTCCGACATCGTGACCGTGGCCGCGTTGGCGGCGGTCAGCACGGTGCTCGTGAAGGGCAACGTCCCGATGGCGCTGGTGCTGACCCTGTACGTGGTGCCGGTGTCGTACGGATTCGTGATGGTGATCGGCTGCATCGCCGCCGTGATCGTGCTCGCCCTCCTCCGCACCTCCGGCCTCGTCCCCACCGAACCCGAACCCGCCTGACCCGAACCGGGTCAGGTGCCAGAGGTGACGGGCGAGGCGCCAGCCGAGCCCGTTACCGTTGGTCACCTGACCCGGGTGAAGG
>JAGQSS010000267.1 GCA_020439405.1 Ilumatobacter sp.
ACTCACCATCCACCGTCGCATTCCCCGGCCCCGACCGCGACTCCAACAACCGCGCCGGCACCACCGACACGATCCCGGGCGCGGGATCCGGGTCGGGATCGGGATCCGGGTCGGGATCCGGATCGGGATCGTCGACCACCACGGCGATCGGCTCACCGGCCGCGTGCGCGTACTGCAGCGGCGCCGCGAACACGAGCGAACCGATCGCGATCACATCGGCGAACTCCTCGTTCGGTGCGCCGAGGTTGATGATCACCTCGTCACCCGGGGCGATGTCGTGCCCGTCCGGGACCTCGACCTTCGTGTCGCCCGCCTCACTCGGTTCGCTGACGACCGTGCCCGTGAAGCCGGCGGGGACACAGCGCGAGAACTGCGACGTCGCCGAGTCGACGAGCGCGCCGGTCCCGGTGGCCGTCGCCGTCAGTCGTTCGCCGAGTCCCAACCCGACGGTCGCCTGGAACGCGCCGTACCCGTTGGCATCCGTCGCGACCGTGACCTCACCGAGGTGCCGCTGCGCACCGCCGTAGCCACTCGCGTGGCAGGTCGACGTGCCGTACAGGTCGACGATGAAGTTGGCCGACGGTGTGCTCGACACGTGGCCCGTCACGGTCGTGCCGTCGGTGCTCAACCCCGTGATCACCGGGAAGTTCTGCAAGCCGTTGGGGCCGACATCGGCGTCACCGTGGTCGTTGAGGACGAACCCGGAACCGGACGTCGTGGCGAGCAACGCGAGGTCGGGCAGCCCGGCCGGGAGGTCGATGCCTGCCGTCGCTCCGGTCCCGTTGCCGGTGAGCACGTTCTTCCGGATCGTCACGTCCTGAGGACCCGGCGTGCCCACCAGGGCCACGCCGGCCGTCGCATTGTCCCGGATCTCGTTGCCCTCGACCAGGTTGCCGTCGGCGTTGCCGACGAGGATCAGGCCGGCACCGTTGCCGGTGATCGTGTTGTCGGTCCAGTCGGTCGACGTGCTGTCGGTCGACAGCTGATAGAGCGTCGCCGGCTCGACGGCCACTGCCGTCTGGGAGCTCGACGCCCAGTCGGACACGTCATCCGATCCCTCACCGTTCTCCATGAGTCGTTCCCACATGCTGGCCGCAGCCGGGACCGACTTCCCGTCGGTTCCGGATGCCTTCGGGGTGTCTTCCCCACCGCCGAGCACGCCCACCGCTGTTCCGGTGACCGTGTTCCCGTCGATGTCGCTGCCGCCGGTGTCGAAGAGCAGCATGCCGACGCCGTCGTCGGTGCCGGTGACGTCGTTGCCGCTGATCGTCGCACCCATTGTCGGTGAGACGAACACCCCGAACGCGTCGAACCCGGACACGGTGTTGTTGCGGATCGACGCTGCGCGTTCGGAGGCCATGATCCCCATGTCGGACGTGATGTCGTTGCCCGAGATGGTGTCGCCGCCGTAGGTGTTGTTGATGGGGTTCAGGGTCCAGACGCCGACGTCGCCGCTGATCTGGTTGCCGGAGATGTCGACGCCACGGGTCGCGACGGCCATCACACCGAGTGCGACGTCGTTCATCGTGTTGCCCGAGACCGTGTCGCCCTCCGATCCGACGACCATGACCGCTGCGTGTCCGCCGAAGGTGTTGCCGGTGATGCTGTTCGAGAACTCGCGGCCGCCCTCGGGCTCGCTGATGAGCAGCACGCCCATCCCGGCGGTCACGGTGTTGCCGGAGATGCCCAGGTTGGAGCTGCCCAGACCGAGCACGCCGCCCGCACCCGTCACGACGTTGCCGTCGATCGACACGCGCTTCGTCGAGGTCGCGCCCGCGGCGACGACGCCGAAGGCGACGCCGGTCATCGTGTTGCCGCTGACCGCGACGTCGTCGGTGTCGCTCAGATCGCCGCCGACGAGCACGCCGATCGATTCCGTCGGGGTGCTACCCGTGATGGTGTTGTCCGACACCGTGATGGACCCACGTGTGCTGGAGGGCCATGCGACCACGCCGAGCTCGGCCTCGATCGTGTTGCCGGAGACGGTGAGCGCTCCGGTGTCGGTCGCCGTGTCGACGAACACCCCCACACCACCGCCCTTCAGGTCGTTGCCCGAGATCGTGCCGCCGCCGGCCGGGGCGACCACCACGTTGGCCTCGAGCGGTTCGGCGGGAGCGACGTCGGCGGACGTGGCGCCCGGTTCGAGATCGGGCGGGGCGGTGAGCGTGCCGTTGAACGAGATGATGTTCTTCTTGCCGGACGCCCCGATCGTGTTCGAGGGCGATTCGACGAGGACGCCCCCTTCACCGTTGCCGAGGTCGGCGGTCCCGGCGAAGGTCGTGCCGATGGCCGAGTTCTGCACGGTGTGGCCGCCCTGGCCGGCAAGTCGGATGCCGTAGCCGCCGAAGCCAAACACGGCGATGCCCTGGACCGTGACGTCGGTACCGACGAGCACCAGACCGTCGCCGCCACCCGATCCCTGGATCTCGACGACGCCGCCGGGCTGCGACTCACCGTCGAGCATCGCCGGACCGGTCAGGGAAGGAAGCGCCGAACCCACCGAGATGCGGGGGGTGCCACCCGGGATGTCGAACTGGATGCGACGTTCGTCGGTCTGCTGGTTGGCCTCCTGGATCGCCGCACGGAGGGTGCACTCGGGCACCGACGAGCCGTCGATCATGACGGTCGAACCGGTGTCACACGATCCGTCGCCCGGGTCGTCGTCGCTGCCGTTCCCCGTCGAGTTGACCGTGAGGGTCTCGACCACCCGGATCGTCTTCGTGAGCACGACCTCCTCCTGGGTGGCTCCTGTGATGTCCTTCGCGACCGCTGCGGCCTCGAGCTCGAACTTGCCGACCTCGGTCGCGACCGCCTTGCCGGACGCCTGCGACACGGCGTGGACGGTCTCGTGCGCAACGGGGAACGCCTCGGCGGTCCACTCCTCGTCGAAGACCGGTGACGACGACAGGACGAAGCTCTCGGCACCGCGGAGCTCGATGTCGGCTTCGAGCGCGCCGAGTCCCTTGACCGCGGAGAGGTCGACGTTGATGTCGAACTCCTCGCCGAGTTCGACGAATCCTGCTTCGTCCGTCGCCTCGGCGGAGTCCTCTGCCTCGGTGAGACGGCCGGTACCGCCTTCGGGCGGCGCCGTCTCGTCGGTCACGATGTCGAGCTCGCCCTCGAGTTCGGCCGGCTCGACCTTGGCGGTGCAACTCTGCGAGTCGTTCTTCCCGATACGGGACGCCTTCGTGGTGCTCAGGTAATCGTCGACCTCGGTCACGATCTTGGTCACCACGTCGTCGAGCGAGGTCGACGCGTCCCAGAACGTCCATTCGGTGTCGGGTTCCCCGTCGCCGTCGGTGATGTACGACGAGTCGTCGAACACGAGCTCGGCCTCGGTCGCACCGTAGGTGACCTCGACGTCGCACTTGGCGACCGGCTCACCCGGCGCGAGCGTGCCGGACACCGGCACCCAGATGTACTCCGTTCGCGTCTCGAGGATGGCCCACGGTTCGTCACACCCGTAGAAGTCGGACCACAAGCACTCGCGGACCGAGGTGCGGTAGAGCATGAAGGTCGGGCCGTACAAGTTGTCGATGTCGGCACCGTTGACCGCGAACTCGCACTGCATGTACGTCTTGGCTCTCGTCGAGAACCACTGCGCCGGGAACCGGGCGTCACCGCCGTAGATGTAGGTGCTGCCCAGTGCTCCCGAGCACGTCCCCTGCCGCGTGGCCGTCACCGAGCCCTGCTTGCTCAGCGGGGTGGGACACGGGCGGACGTCGGTCGGATCGCCGTCGGCGACGTAGACGCAGCGGACGTACGACGGGTTACTCAGGCTGTAGAAGCAGCCGGTACTCGTGTGCTTCACGCACGGGGCCAAGCCGTTCGGCGAGGTGGTGAGGGTGAACGAACTCCCGGGCTTGTACGTCCCGCTGACCTTCGACGCGACCGGACCGTCGACGCAACCCAGCCCGGGCGTGTCGTCGATCGACCAGCACACCGGCTCGGGGCCGAGCGGCGCCTGCACCGGTGCGGCTTCGACCACCGACGCCGCCGGCACCGCGATGACGACGGCGACTGCCACCGTCATCGTCCACACGATCGCGGACGCGATCCTCCGCGCGAGTGTGTTCCCGCTCATGTTGCCTGCCTCCCGCTGTCTCCCGGCGGTGTTTCCGGCCGCCGGTGTCTCCTGCCGTTGTCGTTTCCTCCGGGCAGTGTGAACGAGCGCGGTAACAGCCGGGTAACAGCGTGATCGAGACCGCACTCCGGCCAGCCGGAGTGCGGAGGGCCGGATATCCGGAGGCGCGACCCCGCACGGGTTCCCTAGCGTCGGCTGCAGGCCGCCGGGACGGAACGGCGGACGAGCAGGGAGGTATCGAGATGCACACGACGAGGACGACGCCGAGAGCACGACGGGCGGTGGCGATCTCCTTCGCCCTGGTGGCCGCACTGGCGGCCTGCGGGGGTGAGGACGACGGCGGTGGCGACGGGGGCGGAACGAGCGACAGCGAACAGGCCGACTCGTCGGCAGACGACCCGGCGCTGCGGATGGTTCGCGTCACGTCGTGTCTGCGCAGCAGCGAGTTCGAGGTGACCGAGGAGGCCGACATGGACCCGGCGGTGACGCTCCCCGACGACTACCGGTCGTCGGTCGGCATCGTCGAGACGATCACGGTCGGCAGCCGCGCCACCGGAGCGAAGGGCATCGGCTCGGTGACGGTCTACGAGACGGCCGACCAGGCTGCCGAGGCCGACGACGCTGCGGCGGGCTTCCGTGCCGAGGGCGTGATCGGTGGGGCCGACGGCGTCGTTGCGTACGACTACGTCGTGACCGCGGGCGATGCCGAGGTCACCGGCACCGCGTTCCTCCGGTGCGTCGAAGGGTGACGGGACGCGAACGAGCCCGGGCCACGCGGCCCGGGCTCGTTCGTTCGTTCGATCAGGTGATCGGGATGATCAGGCGTCGGCCTCGACCTTGAGGCGGCCGGTGTCGACCCGGACACCAGGACCCATCGTGGTCGACAGCGAGATCTTCCGGATGTAGCGACCCTTGGCCGAGGCGGGCTTCGCACGCTGGATCTCGTCGAGCACGGCGCGGAAGTTGGCCTCGAGCGCAGCCTCGTCGAAGCTGGCCTTGCCGAGACGGACGTGCACGTTGCCGTAGCGGTCGGTGCGGTACTCGACCTTGCCGCC
>JAGQSS010000268.1 GCA_020439405.1 Ilumatobacter sp.
GTCGTCGAGACGTCCATCACCGGGCACCAGTGTGCCGTTGCGAATGACGAGGAACGACTCGCGGTTCAGGTCGAGCGAATCGAGCAGCTGGTTGACGGTGCTGACGCCGTCGACCGTGATCTCGCGCTTGGGCTGCCGGAGACGGACGAGCATGACCGTCAGGCGGACCGCTTGCGGCGCTTCGACGTCGGGGTGATGGTGCGGATGACCACCGATTGCCCCGGCTTCAGCGTCTCGAGCGAGAGCTTCTCGGCTTCCTTCACCGTGGCCTTCTTGGCGACGTCGTTCAGGAAGAAGACGCCCGCAACCGCCTGCCAGGCCCGGCTGCCGCCGTAGACGCCCTGCCGCATCGACTGGGTCCGCAGGAACTGGGACCGCCCGATCAGGAACAGGGCCACGAACCGGAAGACCGCACTCTCGGACCGGAGCCCCTTGTACAAGGCCCAGCGGCGGATGATCCACGACGGGCGCAGCGGGCGCGGGAGCAGTGCCACGGGGTCAGAGCCTCCGGATCTCGACGAGCGTGGTCTTCTTCTTGCCGCTGCGCTTGCCGAGCAGGAAGAACAGGACCAGCAGGACGATGACGGCGCCGCCGCCCACGGTGACGAGGGTGTTCTTCTTCTCGTCGACCTTGCCCTGGACGCTGTTCTGGAACGCCTGGATCTTCTGGCGCAGCTCGTCGGCGGAGACGGGCTCGCTCGTGGGTGCGGTCGTGCTCATCGCTTGTCCTTCGGGTCGAGATAGGTCTTGTTGATGCGACTCACCACGATCGCCGTGATGAGCGCCCCCACCACGACCACGATCAGATACGGGACCCACGACCAGTGGGCGCTCGTGCCGAGATCGGTCTCGGATTGGAGCACCCGCAGCAGGCCGAGCAGCAGCAGGCAGATACCGATCCCGAGCGCGACCGCCGCCGCCGCGCCCATGGCGATCCAGGTGCCGGCACCCTTGAGGGGTCCGAGCGTCTCCTGCTTCGCGTAGCGCTTGACGTAGTCGACGACCTCGCCGACGGTCGCACCTTCGACGGGGGTCGCTGGACGTGTGGAGTCGTCAGCCATGGATCCCGTTTCTATCAGAATCGGGCGTGGTCCGACTCGATCGTCACGTCGGATCGTCGCCGGCGCGCCGGAAGGCGAGCACCGCCTCGGCGTCGTCGAGCGCCTCGCGCAGGACCGCGCACCGATCGACCAGGCTCGGCGCGGCGAGGACGCGGTGCCGATCGACGGCGCCGAGCGGCGACAGCGACGCCAGGTGGTACAGCGCGATCGCCGGATCGTCGCTGATCTCGGCGTCGGGCGGTGGCGCCCCCTCACCCAACTCGCGGACGACGTCGTTGATGCGACGGACGCGGTCGTGCAGCTCGTCGATGCGTTCGACGATGTCGAGTGGCGTCTCCCCCTCGTCGGGCCACAGGTCGACGTCGGCCATCGGGTACGGGTCGTCGGGCAACCAGCCGACGACGCGCAACCGGGCGGTGCCGACGATCGCCACGGCGTACCGGTCGCCCGGCATGACCCGCATGTCGGCGATCCGGCACATCGTGCCGATGTCGGCGCGCACGTCGCCACCGCCCACCTCGTGCCCCCGTTCGATCATGACGACACCGAACTCCATCGGGTTGGCGTCGTCGGCCAGCAGGTCGTGCACGAGTTGCACGTAACGGGGCTCGAACACCTGGAGCGGCACCACGCCGCCGGGCAGCACGGTCATCCCGAGCGGGAACATGGGGACGACGGCCATGCCGCCAGGGTAGGCCGGGTCGACGCCGCGCCTCAGCGCGGGGCGAAGCGATCGGGGTCGGGCTCGACCACGATCGGGTACTGCGCGATCAGATCGATCACCGCCGCCCAGTACGGGGTGTAGACCGCCGGGTCGTTCGCGCCCTCGACGTTGAGCACGATCGAGAACTCCACCGGCTCGCCGTCGGCGCCGTCCATCACGCCGGTCAACGCCTTGACGTCGGTGAGCGTGCCGGTCTTGGCGCGGAGTTCACCTTCAGCGGGGGTGCCGATCAGTTGGTCGGCCAGGGTGCCGTCGCGACCGGCGACCGGCAGGAGGCCGGCGAGGTCGTCGGCGACCGGGGTCACGGCCAGCACCGACGCGAGGGTGTCACACGACAGACGGTTGTCGCGGCTGAGGCCCGACCCGTCGACGATGACGCCCTGCGGCATCGGGATCCCCCACGCACCGAGCCGCTCGCGGACGACCTCGGCCCCGGCGACGCGAGTCCCTTCGCCACGGGCCGAGTACCCGATCTCCTTGAGGAGCAGTTCGGCCGTGTTGTTGTCGCTGGTGTGCAGGAGCTCGACGAGCACCTCCGTCAGCGGTTCGGACTCGACGAGGGCCAACGTCGAGAGCGACGCGTCGTCGGGCGTCGGCGCCTGACGTGCACTCCCGACCACGTCGATGCCACGCGCCTCGAGCAGACGCTCGACCTCGTTGGCGGCCGACTGCGCCGGGACGATCGCGAAGTTGCCGTTGCCGATCATCCCGTCGTTGACGAGCAGCGCGTCGTACGGGCCGGCGTCGTCGAACGTGATGCCGTCGCCCCAACTGTCGACGCGGAACTCGTCGTCGTACCGCGAGCCGTCGCCGACGATGTCGCCGTCGATCCGCGTGATGCCTGCGGCGACGAGTTGGTCGACGACGGCGTCGAGCGTCGTCGTGTTGACGGCCGGATGCGTCTTCGGGTCGACGAAGTCGGCCGTGACGAGCACCGGATCGCCGCCGCCGATCACGTACACGTCGCCGGTCACCACGCCACCGACGGGCGGGACCGAACGCAGCTCGGTGCGGAAGGTGTGGTCGGCGCCGAGTTCGTCGAGCGCGACCGCGGCGACCAACAGCTTCATGTTGCTCGCCGGGACGAGCGGGGCCAGTGCGACGCCGTCCTCGTCGAGGATGTCGGTGTCGCCGATGATGATCTCGTCACCGCGCCGCATGTTCAGACAGACCCCGTCGGATCGCACGGTCGACACGAGCCCGCCGGACGCGGCGTCGATCGCGGCCGCGGTCTCGACCTCCGCCACCGCCTCGGCGATCGGTGTGGGGTGGCGGCGCAGCGACAGCAGATCGGTCGTCATCTCGTCGACCGGAGGAGGCGGCAGCGTCGTGGTCGTCGTGGTGGTGGCCGGCGGCTCGTTCGCCTCGGCGAGGCCCCAGACGCCGCCCAACAGGACGGCAGGGATCAGCGCGAGGACGATCAACGACGTGAGGGGGATGGTATTGCGGTCGCGCATGGGGGATCAGCGAGGGCCGAGCGCCGCCGGGCTGGCGACGGCCGGGAACGAATTCAACACGTTGACGAGCTCGGCCCACACCTGCCGGTACTCGCTCTGGTCGCTGATCGTCGGACCGTTGAGGATCAGCACGTACTCGATCGCGCCACCGCCGTCGACCGGCAGGTAGCCCGACAGCGCCTTGACGGCGGGCGGATCCTGGTCGAACGGCGGGTTGTTGAGGGTGCCGGTCTTGCCGCGCAGCCGACCGGCGACGGGGGTGTCGGTGAAGATGTCGGAGAGGGTGCCGGTCTCGCCGGCGATCGCCATCCCGGCGCCCACCGACGAGTCGTACGTCGAGTGCTGCAGCACCGCGAGCAAGGTGGCACAACTGATGCGGTTGTCGAGGCTGAGGCCACTGCCGTCGCCGAGCACCATCCCGGTCGTGTCGATCCCCCAGCCGGCGATCGTCGACGCGATCGCGGCGAGTCCGGCCTCCCGGGTGCCCTGGCCCGACACGGCCAGACCGATCTCCTTCACCATCATCTCGGCGGTGTTGTTGTCGCTGTTGGTCAGCATCTCGGCGATCGCCGACGGGAGCGGCTCGGAGTCGATCGAGGCCAGTTCGGTGGTGTCGGTGGGTGCGACACCGGTGCCGCTGCCTCCCGACACCGCGATCCCCTGCTCGTTCAGGATCCGGACGAACTCGCGAGCGCCGGCCTCGTTCGGGTCGCTGCCGCGTTGATCGTCGCCCTGCACCCGCGAGTCGTTGACGAGCAGGCCGTCGTACGGCCCCGCCTCGATGCCGGCGACGCCCGGCCCCCACGACTCGACGTAGTACTCGTCGTCGTAGCGCGACCCGTCGCCGCGCACCGTGCCGTCGATCCGGGTCACGCCCGCCGCCGCCAGATCGCGTGCGAGCTGGTCGAGCGAGGTGATGTCGAACACCGGGAATCGGTCGAGATTGCTCTCCGGGTACCACTCGCCCGACAGGAGCGGGTCGCCGCCCCCGACGAGGTACACGTCGCCCGTGACGACACCACCGACGGGCTGCGGCCCGACGACGGTGGTGGTGTAACGGAAGTCGTTGCCGAGGACGTCTTCGGCGACGGCTGCGACGAGGATCTTCTGGTTGCTGGCCGGGATGACGATGGTGTCGGCGTTGACGGATCCGATCGGCTGGCCGTCGAGCGAGATGTCGCTGCACGACGTCGGGCCGACGACGTTGCCCATCGACGCCGCCGTCTGTTCGAACGCCTCGACGTTCAGTCGGCGGGACAGCTCCCCTGCGGTGCGACGCATCGACAGCAGCCCGGTGCTGAGCGCCGGACGGGCGGGGTCGGTGGTGACCGGCGCCGTCGTGTCGTCGACGGTCGGGACGGCGTCGTCGGCGGCGGCCGCCCGGTCGTCGGCCCATCGCCACACCGCCCACAGCACCAGCGCGGGGACGAGTGCGATCGCGACCAGCACGACGATGGGGCCGGCGCCACTCCGCCGTCGGCGGCTCATGACGTTCGGCGGGCCCGGTGACGCGCGTAGCGGTAGAGATGACCGAGTGCCGCGACGGCGCGGTCGCCGCTCGGGTAGGCGAGTCGGCCGGTCTCGCGCACGGCCGCCGGGCCCGGGTTCGCCGGGTCGGCGACGGCGAGCTCGGTCGCGCACAGGATCGGCTTGCCGGTGCGCTCGCTCAGCTCGGCGGCTGCCTCGGCGAATCGGCGGTCCTGGCGCTCGTGGTACTCGACGATCCGCTCGAGGCCGTGGTCGGGATAGAAGCGACCTTCGCGCATCAGACGGGCCTGGTTCGACTGGATGCCGAGCCCGATGTAGACGACGGCGTCGACGGCCGGATGCTCGGCGATCAGGCCCATCACCGTCGGGATCGTGTCGCGCGTTTCGCCGCCG
>JAGQSS010000269.1 GCA_020439405.1 Ilumatobacter sp.
TGGCACTCGTTGCAGAGCTCGAGGAGCTGCTCGCCGGGCTTGGTCGACTTGGTCGTGAAGGTGTTGCCGCACGAGCACTTCACCGTGACGTCGGCGTACGCGGGGTGGATATCGGTCTGCATGATTACGAACTCCTGAGAAATCGGACGATTCAGCCTACCGTGCCGAAACCCGACGCGCTCCACGCCCATTCCCTACCCGAGCGTGCGCTCGAGGAGGTCGACGAGCATCCGGGCGGTCGCACCCCAGATCGTCTCGTCGTCGAGCTGGAAGAAGTGCAACACGTGGTCGGTCGGCCCGAGGTGCCAGCGTTCGCTGTGATACGTGTCGGGCCGAGTGAGTTCGGCCAGCGGGACCCAAAGCACGCGGTCGACCTCCATCGTGCGGCCGACGAGGTGGTAGGGCTCGTCGACCGTGGCGACCTTGGGCACGATGTAGCTGCGGCTGGCGACGGTGTTGAGGTGGGTCAGTTCGCCGCGGACCGCGACCCGATCGGGTTCGAGACCGACCTCCTCGTGCGCCTCGCGCAAGGCAGCCTGGGTCGGCGTCTCGCCGGGATCGAGCCGGCCACCCGGGAACGAGATCTCGCCCCGATGGCTGCGGAGTTCCCACGAGCGTCGGGTGAGGAGGACCTCGGGGCCGCGGTCGCCGTCGGTCAGGGTGACGAGCACCGCCGAATGACGGGCGCTCGGGAACGCCGGGAGGAGCGGTGCCTCGCTCTCGGGGACGGCCGCCAGCAGTTGGTCGAGCGTCGGAGCAGCGTCGGGCTGCCAGCTCGGACCCGGACCGTACTCCCAGTCGGCCGGACGGGGGACGATCTGATCGCCGCCGGCCCGGGAACCCGGCACCGTCACCTCAGGCGGCGGGGGTCCAGCCCGACTCGATGAGCTCGTCGAGCACCTCGGCCAGCCCGGCGGTCTTCAGGTTGGCGAGCACCTTGCCGGGGAGCTGTTCGCCCCGCTCGAACTCTTCCCACGCATCGCGCAGCTTCTGGAGGTCGGGGGCAGGACGCTCGAACGACATGGCGCCAGCCTACGACCGAGGTCCGGATCTTGCGTTTCGTCCGACATTTCCCTATCGTTCGAGAAATGTCGGACATTCCCGAGTCACCCGCCCGAGCCGCAACCACTCGCGACTACGACCTCGAGCCGACCCTCGACGTGTCCGAGCCGCGGCGGATGAAGGCGCTCGGCGATCCGCTCCGTCTCCAGATCTGCGACCTCGTCCTCGAGCGGGCGATGTCGGTGACCGAGCTGGCCGAGCTGGTCGACCGCCCGAAGGGTTCCGTGGCGTACCACGTCGACGTCCTCGTCGACGCCGGGCTGCTCCGCGTCGTGCGCACCCGCCAGGTCCGGGCCGTCGAGGAACGGCTGTACGGGAGGACGGCACTCACCTACATGCAGGCCGGCTCCCCCGGCGAGCTCGCGTTCCTCCGGTCGGTGATCGCCGAGGTCGACCACGAGCGGCTCGACGCGCTCGAGGCGTCGGGCGAGGGCGAGGACGGCACCTGGGGCAGTACGACCTACCGCCACGCCCGCATCCCCCATCACCGGGTCGCCGAGTACTCCCGTCGGCTCCACGAACTGGCCATCGAGTTCGTCGAGGAGCCGCGCGACGGCGACGTCGAGTTCGGCCTGTACATCGCACTCTTCCCCACCAACCGACGAACCGGACGCCCCGTATGACGACGACCCCCGCCACCCCACCGTTGCCGGACACGGTCACCGACGCCCCGTCGAACCGACTCGGCGCCAGCTACTACAAGCTGTTCACGGGCACTGTCGTGTCGAACCTCGGCGACGGGATCGGGACGATCGCCTACCCCTGGCTCGCATCGGCGGTGACCCGCAACCCGATCCTCGTGGCGCTCGTGGCCGTCGCCCAGCGACTCCCCTGGTTGCTGTTCACCCTGCCGGCCGGCGTGATCACCGACCGGGTCGACCGCCGCAAGGCGATGGTGTCGATGGACGTGCTCCGCGGGATCCTGACCCTGTTCGTGGCGTTCGCCGTGCTGCGCGACCAGGGCGCCCTCCCCGGTCCGGACGAACTCGACCTGGTGACGGGGACGAACACCGGCCTGTTCCTGATCGTGCTGAGTGCGACCCTGCTGCTCGGGATGGCCGAGGTCCTGCGCGACAACGCCAACCAGACGATCATGCCGAACATCGTCCGACCCGATCAGCTCGAGAAGGCGAACGGCCGGGTCTGGAGCATCGAGGGGATCATGAATCTCTTCGTCGGGCCGCCGCTCGGGTCGCTGCTGATCCTCGTGGCGTTCTCGCTGCCGTTCTTCGTCGACTCGGCGACGTTCTTCGTCGCCGCTGCGATGGTGTTCCTGATCCCCGGCTCCTTCCGCGCCGAACGCGAAGCCGACGAGCAGCCGCAGTCGTTCCGACAGGATCTGGGTGAGGGGGTCCGCTGGTTGATGGGTCACTCGCTGCTCCGCCCGATGGCGATCATCCTGGGCCTCATGAACGGCGCGTCGATGATCACCGGGTCGGTGATGGTGCTGTTCGCCCAGGACGTACTCGGCATCGGCCCGTTCCTGTTCACCGTGATGTTCTTCGGGATGGCGATCGGCGGGTTCGTCGGCGGCAACGTGGCGTCGACGATCTCAACCCGACTCGGGAGCGGGACGTGCCTCGCACTCACCCTCCTCGGGACGGCAGCCGCGTCGCTGCTGATCTTCGTCTTCCCGTACTGGCCCGTGGTCATGGTGACCATGGGGCTGGTCGCCCTGCTCGGCATCTTGTGGAACGTCATCACGGTGAGCCTGCGCCAGACGATCATCCCGCCGCGTCTGCTCGGACGGGTCAACAGCGTGTACCGGTTCTTCGCCTGGGGCATGATGCCGATCGGCGCCGCCGTCGGTGGGGTGCTCGTCTGGGTACTCGAGCCGAGCGCCGGGCGCGAATGGGCCCTGCGTTCGACCTGGCTGGCGCAGGCCGTCATCTATCTCGGCCTCTATCTGTTCGGCCGGGCCAAGCTGACGACCGCCAAACTCGAAGCCGCCCGCCAGGCCGCCACCGCCTGAACCCGTCGGCCGCGGGGCGACCACCTGGCAGTGCTCGCAGCGATCAGCCGAGCGAGGCGGTCGTGAGCGCGACGACGAGCGGCCGGGTGACCGAGCCGGCGAAGTGTTGGTCGATGAACGCCGCCATGTCGTCGACGAGTCCGCTCCGGTCCCGCTCGTCCATCATCCGGGTTCCCGAGTACGACAGCATCAGCTGCCGGTACTGCCCAGCCGTGTACGTCTGATTCCAATCAAATCGACGAACGGTCACGTCGTGGAATCGGGGGTCGTCGCTGAGCATCCGCCGGATCGCCGGGTCGACCGCGTCACGGGTCGGAGCCGGCGGACCGGTGTGCCCTTGCCGGTACCGCTCGTAGATCGGCTGACATGCGGCGAAGAAGCCGTCGTCGTCGGGCGACTCGACCTGGATGAGATCGACGATCGCGACCACGCCACCGGGTCGCAGGATCGACGCCGGGCGATCGGCCTGTGCCTCGGGAGAGATCCAGTGGTACGCCGTCGACGCGAACACCGCATCGGCTGATCCCGCGGCGATCGCCACCTGCTCGAAGTCGGCGACGGTGACCCGGAGTCGATCGGAAGGAAGGTTCGACCGGAGCGTCGCTGCCATCGACGGGCCGATCTCGATGGCGTGAACAACTGCGCCGCGGGCGAGCAGGTCACGGGTTGCCTGGCCGGTACCAGGACCGACCTCGACCACTGCCGGGTTCCTCGGCAACATCTCGAAGAGCGCGTCGAACATCGCGGCGGGATACGCCGGACGGATCGCGTCGTAGATCTCTGCTGCCCCGTCGAACGACAGCCGGATATCGCCTGGTCGCCCCACCGCCACATCTTGCCGCATGCCGCCGACATCTCATCGCCCCGGACCAGTGGGGGCGGAGACGTTTCGTCGGTCCCGACGAAACGTCTCCGACCCCATTTCCCGGAAACCCTGTCACACCCCTTTCGTAGGGTTGGGGGTATGAGTTCTGGGGATCCGGCGGCTGAGTTGACGGTGGTGTTGGCTGCTGATGTGGCGGTGGCGGATCCGGCCGGTTGTGCGCGGGTGTTGGGGGCGACGCGACGGTTGCGGGGGTTCATCGATGTGGTCGAAGCGGGTGTGACGCGTCGGATGATGCAGTTGCACGCCGAGCAGGGCGCAGCACCGGCGGCCGATGTGCACACCCGCACGGGTGGGGTGTCTGCTGCGGAGGGCAAGCGGAAGGAACGCCGCTCGAAGACGCTTGATGAGGCGCCGTCGTTCGAGGACGCGCTCGGGGCCGGTGAGATCGGCGCCGAACACGTCGACGCGTTGGCGAACGCGACGTCGAAGTTGGATGATGATGTGAAGGGTCAGTTGTTCGATCGTGAGGACGATCTGTTGGACGACGCGAAGCGACTCTCACCGGAGGAGTTCGGCCGATCGGTACGCGACCTGGCGAGGGTGATCGAACGTGACAACGGGATCGAACGTGCGACCCGACAGCGTCGCAGCACGTTCCTGTCCCGTAAGACGAACACGGCGACCGGTCTTGTGGAGGGACGGTTCGCGTTCCATCCGGAGTTGGCGTCGAAAGTGTTCGGACCCGTCGACCGCCACGTATCGACGTTGATCGCCGACGGCGCCGCGGCGGGTGACCCCGAATGCGTCGACCGGTCCGTGGACCGCAACCGGTTGGCGGCCGAAGCGTTGGGTGATCTCGTCGCCGCCGGCAACCAGAACCTGCACCCTGGTCATGCCGATGTGACGGTGATCTGTGATGAACGCACCCACGCCACGGGTGAGTTCCATGACGGGTCTGTGTGCGAAACCGGCGACGGGAACCCGTTGGCACCCGCCACGGCGCAGCGGATTTGTTGTGATGCCGACATCACCACGATCAGCGTCGATGAGCACGGGGTGCCACTCTCCGCCGGGCGCACGATCCGTCACGCGAACCGCCAGCAACGACGAGCACTCCGGGCGATGTATCGCACGTGTGGGTTCGGGGACTGCGACGTCCCGTTCGAACGGTGCGAGATCCACCACATCATCCCCTGGGAACAAGGCGGACTCACCGACCTCCACAACCTGATCCCACTGTGTTCCCGGCATCA